>CALVCF010000062.1 GCA_944325935.1 uncultured Erysipelotrichaceae bacterium
AGCAACCTTATCCACCATTTAGCCTTGTATCCGGTTTCTGTTCGTACGCTCGAAAGAATCGCTACACCACTTCCTTCATCCTTGACATCACTGTCAACGACTTGTGGTTCACTACACTTGGCGGTAAATACCTGTGATCGGTCTATCTCCGACTGAATTCGTGCCATGCCCGGCACACCCAGAAAAAGAACTGACAGCGGCGTATCAGTTCTTTCGTTTTGAAGGTTTATATCGTTCTTAGACTATTTAGATTGTATTGCACTTTGTCTTAAAACCCTCTGTGCATCTTGTGCTACATTACCGATAATGATAATCATTTCTTTTTAATTGTTTTAATAAGCGTTTAAGTTTCCCTTTACAGCTTAACCAGAAGAAAAAGAGATGGCGTTTTTTACTGTAATCAACTGGTATAAGGGGTATTAATTGATCGTTTTCTTTGTCTTTCATAGTACTAAACTTCCTGTTTTTTAGTTTCTAGCGCCAGCTGATGATCTCTGACTTTAATTACTCCGATCATCAAAATCCCACTGTCAAAAATCAAAAGCCCTAAGGCGAGAGCCACAGTCAATAACAGTTCTTCGTTTCCCAAGCTTTGTAATGCTGAAACATTGCGATCAAACAGATAGACCAACGCTACCGCTAAGAACAAAGCTATACACTTTATTGTGATCTTAAAAAACAGATATCTTTTTTTGATTATATCAAGTTTCACTCCTAGGGAACTTAAGACTGCTAGTTGATATTTAAAAGACTTTAAATCCACTCGATCAAAGAAGTAGACAAAGGCAAAAGTCGCTGCTACCCCCAAAATGATGACCACATTAAAAATCAGTTCATATACCTCCTTATCATCATTGGCAATCTGGCGCAGATCGTATAACGGAGCGCGGACATTCTTCGTTGCGTATTGTTTGATAAAGTCATATCCGACCTTAGCCTCATATTGGCCACGATCTAACAAAAGTTCTTCCTTCCAATCGTGTCCCTCAAGCTCCGCCTCCTGTAAGATGGCCTCAACGATCCCATCGCGGTCATAATAAAGAACTGGACTCAGCGCATCTTCCTCCATGACAATACCGCTAACGCTTACTTTTTTCTCATAGGGACCGATATTTGTTTTGCATACAATCGTTAATTCATCGCCGATCTGAACATCAGTCAATAATTGATTGACGACGACTGTATCCTGCTTAGGCCACTGACCTTCAACTTTGAAGGAGGAATCTTCGTGGTAAGGGAAAGCATCGATCGTCATCATCTGATCATCTAAGATTATATAGTCAATATCTAAGATCGCCTCAGCAGCCTGACTGTAAGTCTTTTTGATCGTATCCAGATCGTAATTGCTGTCGATATAGATATAGTCAGCGTTGAGAGTCCTAATGGAATCAGGAATATCAAAGATCGACATCTTAAACGACAACAGCAAACCCAATGCTATTACGGCCAAAAAAATGAGCGAACTAATAAGCAGTGTCTTAAAACGCAACAACTTAAAAGTCAGCTGCCTAGACACCCGATTATCAAGCTTTTGATCACTTACGACTTCGCCCCTTTGGCCCTGGTTTTTGTTCAAGATCTCTTTAAAGGCTTTTTGATCATACTCATAGACGACATCAGCCCAATCCTTAATGAAACGTTCATCATGTGAAGCGACGATCACGATATGCTGGCGACTGTATTGCCATAGCTTTTGCATAACGATCTCCTTGTTGGCGACATCAAGTGACGCCGTCGGTTCATCACACAAGACGATCTCCGGATGTTGGGCAAGGGCTCGGGCAATCCCAACACGTTGTCTTTGTCCAAAAGAGAGTTCCTTTGTCGTGTGTGTCAAAAAATCCATGATCCCTAAATCCGCTAAAAGATCCTGCTCCTCTTTGGTCATCTTTTTGATATTTTTAAAGAAGATATTTTCAAAGACCGATAGCTCATTAATCAGTTCATAGTTTTGATAGACAAAAGTCCGACGACCCTTTATTTCAAAGCTCCCGTCATCCAAACTTTCCATTCCGGCAATAATATTTAAAAGAGTCGACTTGCCACAGCCGGATGGTCCCTTTAAGACATACAGACCGCTTTGATCGATCTTTAGATTCTGATCGCGTATGATAACTTTCTCATCAAAACTTTTTTGAGCCTGCTTTAATATAATGTGCGCCATATTTTACGCCTTCCTCTTGCCAATTGAGTAGATTGCAGTCATTATAATTGATAAGATAATAATCAAAAGCGGATCATAGTTCATAAATGAAACATAGTTATACGCTAAAGCATAATCATTCAAGATACATGTCACAACAAATACAACTGCTAAAGCTGTCACGATGACGGCTAAAGCAATCAGCCCATAACGTATAAGGTAGACCACATTCAATCGATACTGATAAGACTTAAGAAGCGAGCGCTCTTTTCTTTCACGTTTGCGTACACTTAATACTAAAATCACCGGCAGAGCTGTCACTAATACGATTATAGCGATGATGAAGGGATAAAAATTGGTGATATTTTTATAAAATAGCTGTGAGTCATCTAAAAGTGTATCTCCTAAGATAGCCAGCGAGTCATAGCGCAAGTTGAAAAAACTTCTCGCCTCTTCAAGCAGTTGTTCATAATCACTGCCTGGTCTTAAGACAAAACTAACTTCATCGAAATAAACACTGTTCAATTGTTCTGTGGGGATACAATGGTATACAGCTTCACTGTTGCTGTAGGCCTTAATAAGTAACCACATGTTACCATAGTCCGACAAATAATGATATGAGTTGTACTCAGGATCGGGATGCTTTTCAACATAAGACGAACTTTTATGCTCGCCCTTTAAAAGATCCATCAATGGATTATCCAACAGATCCCCTTTTAAAAAAATATTTTTAGAACCTTCGATCGTCAAAGCGGAAACTCCAGAGATTGTATAGGACAGCCGTGGGCAAAGTAGATCATTAGGATCGCTCAGATCGTATTGTGCTTTGAGCATACGATATTCATCACCGAAATCGCCCCATTGGATGCCCTCTTGGCCATTGTCACTAAAACGGAAGATTCCAATATTGATCTTTTTTCCTAATAACTCTTGATACTCTTGTAGATTCCATCTTTTTACCAACAGATCCGCCACCGTGCGGTCAATGATGACTTCATCTTCTTTGGCGGGCATAGTGCCAGATAATAAAGGTGGCTCATAATCATGGCGTAGATAATAAAAATTAATCTGATTTTCGGGGTATAGTGATCGTTGGTCTTCATCTTTAAAGCTATATGTCATTGTGTAAGAATCTTCGCCATAGTAATCACCATTCCCTTTGATCAACGAGGCTCTAGGACTTTCATCCAGCATTAAAAAAGGCGAGGAGCTGGGAATCAAATTCCAAACTTCTTGCAAGATTCCGATCATCTTTTCTCCACTTTCCAAAACATATGATGTAACATGTAAACCATCGTTTTGGGCCAGTTGAATATCATTTAAAAAATAGTAGTTTGCAAAAGACCCGATCAACTCGGGATATTCTTTATAAAAATCCTCTCCTTTGATCTTGTTTTGATTCCACGAAGCCCGTACCATAATGATCTCCGGGTGCTCCTCGATAAAAGAAGACAACAGATGAGGGGTGTAGATATCGAAATAAGCGATGTAATTACAGCGTCGATCCATCGCATCAAAAAGACAGAAGTTCAGCTTGCCACTAGATTGTGAGAGATCATTTTGACTGGTAATAATATTGCGACCGTATGTAAAGACATTCAACTCCGTATTATTAGCTCGGATTGTCTGATACATATTGACACCAATCAAAATAGCTGACAGGCTAAAGACCAGTACTAAAACCGTCAAAAGATAGTATAGCTTTCGTGAATGCAATTCCATCTTCGTCAGCCTAAAATGATCCTTGATCGACTTTTTCAAATCGGACTTAGGATAATCTTCAATCACTTCTTCATGGATCTTTTTATCTTCGATGATCTTACCTTTATGCAGTCTGATGATTCGATCGGCGTACTCGCCAGCCAAATCATCATCATGTGAAACCATGATGACAAGCATCTTGGACGCGAACTGTTTCAAGATGTGCATAACCTTATGTTTGACTTCATAATCTAAAGCACTGCAAAGCTCATCCAAGAGAAGAATGTCTGGTTGAAGCAATAAAGCCTTGATCAGTTCAACTCGCTTCTTTTGCCCATTAGATAGCTTAAAGACCTTGGCGTGACAAGAGTCTTCAAGTCCGAGTTCTTTAATAAATGACATGATCTTTTCAATATCATCATCAATTATCAAAAGGTTTTCCAAAAGGGACATGTTCTCCATTAAGCGGAATTCCTGACTGATATAGACGACCTTGCCACTTTCTTGAACATATCCTTCATAGTCTTGGTCTTCCCTGGCCATAATCGCCAAGATCGTGCTCTTACCACTGCCACTTGGGCCCAAGATAAAGGTCAGACCCTTGTTTTCGGCAAAACTCAAACTAAAGTTCTTTAAAGCCTCATAGTCACCACGCTTATTATGATAGATCTTAGTAATATTATTAAGTAACAGCATAACCCAGTCCCCTTATTATTAATTATAAATTAGGCGCCGCCTAATACTGTATACTGAGGCGGCACCCAAGATAGTGTATAATATGTTTAACTAATTTTATGCCATTAATAGTATCCGTGACATACTGTTTTTTGCGATGTTACATCAGAGATAGCTCTTTTGGTTAGGCAAGAAGGACACTGATAGTATTTTTCCCCTTTACGTTGATATACTATATCTGTCCCGAAAGGTTTGTGCACGCAGTCAACTTCTTTTAAAAAATTATAGCTCCCCCAATCTGTTTTAATTACCATTGGCCCTCCACATACAAAACAAGTTGCCGCGCGCCTTACAACAATGCCAGAATCAGTTCTAACCGGGTCGAATATAGACGCATTCTTTACTTTTTTTTCATCTGCAAATAAAGTAGCAGACGCAACTATAGTCAAAAGAGCAACAGTTAATAATATTTTAATTTTCTTCATAATTTAGTTCCTTTCAGCTTTTATAATTATATTCTTTAGCTCAACTGGTTTTAATGTTTATGCACACTATTACACACTTAACAAAACTCCGGTTTTTTACCGATGAGAAGAAATGCGGAGCATTATTAAATCTTCTGCTATTTGTTTTAAATAATCATGGATCTGCTTAACCTAATAATTGCTTATGCTTCATAACAAACCAATAAAGCGACATTCCTGGCTAATGATGTTATTATTTTTCTGAGCTTAGCATGTGCAACAGAAAAATGCCGTGCCCATCAAAACACTTGACCATTTCGATAAGCGATATAACGCCATAAGATCAGCACATCAACCAATTTACAGCGTTATCTCAAATGCCGTTTTTGTACCGCGAAGGGATGTAGTCTAACATAATATGCACCTCTTCTTTATCTACTTATATTGTAACATAATTTTATTGTGTAATTACACTTACTCTTTCGTAATTCTAAAATATAATTTGCATGAAATTATGTCTTGCATAGAGGATGAAGTCAATAAATACCCTATCTTTCTTGGAACAGAACGAGTCAAAGAAGAGTTTTGAAGAGCTTTATACAGGACTAAAAAGTTTGTAATAATATGGCATTGTCAGCGAATAGAACAGAGTGTGCCGATTCGGAATATATATTTAAAAAACGGCGGTATCAGACTATCAAATAAAAGACTTTACTCTACTGAGAAATAATCCAAAAGGCATTGAGGGCAAAATAAAAAGCGATCATCTCAATAATAAAAAACGAAATAAAGTTTTATTTATCTGATATGCACCTTCCGAACTGGACTATCCAGTAAGGACCAGGGTTTTATATGGATATATTTTTGGAAATATTAATTAGATTGACTGTGCTATTTCTTTACATATTCTTAATCGAAATATAAGTTTAATTGTTTTTCAAAACCGGTTGATTCATATCCTTCTTTGCCGACCCATTCAAAAATGAGTTGAAATTCCTGATCGGGGACAGTGTCAAATGTAAATTCTTGCAGGATGGAAGATCCCCCGTCGCCGGATAGTGCTGTGGTCGTTATTTCATGATAAGCGGTAAGTTCAATCTTTGATGGAACATATTTCCAATGCATGATAGGTGAACCTTCGGCTAAAGTAATTTTTAATCCTTCGTCATAGTTTTGATCGATCATTATATTTATTTTTTCGAGATCACTTAATTCATAGATTTCTTCATTGACCATCATGCAGTTGCTTTGAGGGGCACCTTCATCATTCAACGGGAATGGTCCATTATATACAATACCATTTGAACAAGATGCCAAGAATAATATTGAGGTCATTAAAAATATCGCAGTGATCAGTTTTGTAAAATTCTTAATCATTTTTAGCCTCCAAGTACATAAAACTTCCAAATATTACGAAGAAAAGTCCAACGAAATAAATCATATTCATCTGATGTGCTTTATTCTCCTTGTTATCAATCAAAAATAATTTATTTATTTCTCATCTCTTTGATATAGTTTTCTAGATTTGTGCGGTGGTGATATCTTATGGAGGCAGTTTTATCCTTTTGCAAGATAGTTTCATTCATATCTATATCATTGAGTGCAGCTATGGCTATTGTATAATGAATGACATCAGCTAATTCATTGGCTAATTCTGACTTTAAATCTTCATCATCGGATGACTTACGACCAGCTTTTTTATTTAGCACTTCTGCTACTTCACCAATCTCTTCAACTAATTTCATAAAAAGACTTTGATCTATGCCATGGTCACCATAATGGTCTAAGAGATAAAATTCTAGTTCATTGATTGTCACTTGCATATTTAACCCCCTAATAAATATATTCTAAGTGTAAAATAAAAGTAGCTTTAAGCTTAAATAATCGTAATTATGACGATTATAATATATAGAATTCTTGAACGCCAATCACAAAGATTGTGGCTCCATCGACTGATATTATATGCAGCGGTTGATGGAACAATTTCAGTTCTTCTCTTTGATTCATTGCCGATAATCTCAATCGCTCTGACGACTTTCTCATCTTCAGTACCGATGATTAAAGTAGTATTACCTGCTCTTAGAAATCCTCTGTTTGTTGCAGGTCTAGTAACAAATATATAACAAGTCAGCGTCTTAAACGGCACTGATTTTTATTATGCCTTATGAATGATATAATTGTATCATGAGATACACGCCATTAACTAAGAAAGCTATTAAATTAGCCCATAAAGCTCACAAAGATCAGTATGATAAAGCTGGTCTGCCTTATATCGCGCATCCTTTGCATCTGGCAGAATGCATGAATGATGAATATACAACTATTGCGGCCTTACTTCATGATGTTGTCGAAGATACAAATATAACCTTAGATGATCTGGCTAAAGAATTCCCTAAGAAAGTAATCAATGCTCTAAAACTTTTAACTCATCAAAAAGGCGTTCCTTATATGGATTATGTTGCAAAGATCAAAACAAACGATATCGCCAAAGCTGTCAAGATCGCCGATCTAAAACATAATAGCGACTTAACTAGACTTGATCGCATCATCGATAAAGATCTTGAGAGGATCAAGAAATATCAAAAAGCATTAAAACTTTTAAAGGATTGATTCATGCCAAAAAGATATGCCTATATCATTGAATCAAATAGATTCATTACTAAAGTAGAAATAATCAAAGAAACAAAACAGTTAACGCTATCAGATCTGAAAATGGCGGTAGTATCAGACTTTCTAATAAAAGACTCTATAGTACTGAAGAAGAAGCTAAAAGAGCCCTGGCGCATGAAAAATAAGAATCATTTCATAATTAACAATTAAGTATTTTTCAAAGAGTTTGGGTGGCAAAATCGAATTCAATTTTTTAATTTGGGTGGCAAAAAGGCTTTTTTGGGTGGCAAAACATCAAAATTCTTGCCACCCGGTTACACCCTACCTAACACTTCCTTAGGTATTAGTTATCATGTAAGCAAAAATGACCTTTGCCACCCGTTGCCACCCAAAATTCTCGAAAATCGTCATTTTTTACAAATTTGATAACAAAATAAAAAACCGAGAGTAAGCCTTTATTCATCGGCATTTCTCGGTAGTTGACTTTGGCGTCCCCCGGGGGAATCGAACCCTCAATTAGCCCTTAGGAGGGGCTCCGATACCAAAATTAGTCCTGTTATCCGCTTCCCTAAAAGTGTTAAAATGTGCCCTATTTATCGGTGTTTTCGCTACATTATACTGTTAATATTTTCTCTATTCATACTGATTAAAATTAGCTGATTTTATAAAGTTTGGGTGGCAAGTGGGTGGCAAAAATCCTTCAAAAAGTGTTAGTTATGGTGTAACAGAATTCTTCTTTATTTAAGTATTTAACATCTCTTGGCAGCTTTGATCATGGTACGTGGTGCCAGTTAAAAATCATAGATATTCCTCTTTATATATGGTATTATATTCCCATTTTCGACAGTTATAAAAGAGAAAAATGAGCGCAAAGCCTTTGATATAGGGCTAAACGCTCATTTTTGTATGGATGAAAATGTTGTATGGGATTCTTACTTCATTATTTTTTCTGATGTTTG
>CALVCF010000063.1 GCA_944325935.1 uncultured Erysipelotrichaceae bacterium
CTAATTTTGAAATAGTATATCTGTGTAGAAAATGGAGTGGTGTGCCAAACTGTAGTGATGGCGAGATGGACGAATTACGCTTTTATGATCCAAAAGAAATCGATCTTGAGCAAATATCACCGCCAATTAAAAATGTTGTCGCTGATTACATCAATAAATTCGGCAAATAAAAGTCGGTTTATGAAAACCCTTTTGCAAAATCATTATAAATAATAGGTTTGCAGTCTTTTGAGTCTTACTTTTTTCAAAGATGACTTAAAATAGGGATTTTCTTTTTGACAGGTGTGTCGCAAGATTATTCTATGTTATTTATAAATATCAACCAACAAGGGTCTTAGGGATTATCCCTAACGAGTACCGTTTATACAATCTAGGAGTATAAAGGGTCTGCTCGCTAAGATAAGGGAATGTTGCCCCCATAATAAAAAAGTGGCCTACAATGATATGTTTTCTAAATAAACTTACATATCATAACTGCCGCTTTTCTTTTGAATATTAGTGATAGATCACTTCATTTAAGACAATTTCTATAGCTCTTTCTTTGATGTTGTTATTCATCATCTGTATCCATTTTATTGGATCGTTTGTTTTAAGATCTTCATTGATATTTTCTTGCTTAGATAATGATTTAATCAGCGATTCATATCTTAGTTTAGCTTCATCTTCCACAAGTTTTATCTGATGCAATAGCCTTTGAGATGTTAATAAACGATAGTAGTAAGTTCTATGATTTTCTTTAAGATATGCTTTATGTCTTCTTCCAAAGAATCCTATATCATAGCTTTTTTGTCTTAATCTTAATAAAGGAAGATCATAATCACCTATTCTTTTATATTCATTAGCTTTCATTTTTGCTTACCTCCTAGCTTTACTATAGGATAAAAAGTAAAGGCGAGCGAGGATGCAAATGACAGTATTGCAAAAAGAAAAGACCACCCTATTGGTGATCCTTTATGTCAAGTCCGACTCTTACTGCAAATCCGCCAGGGAAGAAGTAAGTGTTCGACCAATACCAGTATGGTGGACCCGAAGGGGTTTGAACCCTCGACCTCTCGGATGCGAACCGAGTGCTCTCCCAGCTGAGCTACGAGCCCTTTTTATAGTCTCTATTTTACTACAATTCATGATGGCTAAAGCTAATTTTGCATGTAATTATATCATTTAGGTAAAAAACGGACTCGCGAGTCCGAAATTTAAACAAGAATTTATAACCCTAAAAATGAGCGAGTTTTAATAAATAATTACACTTTCATGAGCGACTTTTTAGAAAATATCACACTTTCATGTACTTAATTATAAAATAGGAGTTAAAGATCGTAATAGTCTAAAATGGATTTTAAATTGCGTACTATGGTACTTTTTGGCACATTATAGATTGCGCATTGGCTTAGTTTTTGCAAATAAGCCTATGGTTCACACTCGCGACCCTTTTCATTGCTTCTTTTTTCTATTTCAGAAATCTTACTTGCACGATCTTTTGAGATCGATCTTTTATGTGTTACATCAAGAATCGTGGTTTTAAACTTTTTTGATCTCTTCTTGTTAAGGGTCATTTGGACACAAAAAATGGACATAAAGTGTCCAAATTTACTATGAAAATCAAAAAAAGCCTTTAAAATAAGGCTTAATTGACTCTTGGTGGAGTTGACGGGAATTGAACCCGTGTCCAGGAATAGTCCCACGTAAAACTTTCTACAGTTTAGTCTGTATAATTTAAGACAACTCGCTGGTACAGACGACCCTAAGTTGAATTCGCTACTTTCGGTTTTCGGATGGTCAGAAAGTGGCCAACTGACTTTTCCTAGTCTTTAACTACGACACTAGATCCAAGACGCTATCTAGTGAAGTGTTCGCAAAACCAGTCTTTAGGTTACGCTGCGAAAGCTAAACGATTGTTGTTTCCGTTTATTCGGACTTTGATGATTAGGTCATCACTCCACTGCTTATTTTACCCAACATAGACCTGTCGAAACCAAGACAACCCCATGTGCCTATATTAAACAACAAATTAAGTCCATCGTCAATAAACTGTCGGGTTATAGCTTGATGAGGTCTGAGTCGTGAGCTTTCAAAGTGATGGTAATGCTGTCGTGACTAAAACTATAATTGGCTTTGTTTAAAAGCGAGATGACTTCTTTTAGATCATTGATCATAAGCTTGAAACTAACTGGTGCATCATCACAATTTGTGACACACAAGATCCTTTCATTTTCATAAGTGCGAAGGAAAGCATATTGGCGATTAGTCAAGTATAGTTCATCATATCGCCCATAGCTCAATGCTTTGTATTCCTTTTTCAATGATCCCAAAAGGCGAATGAGCTTAGTGATGTCATTCTCTTCAAGTTCAGCCAACTCCAGTTTAGGCCTTAAGGGGTCATCGCTGCCGTTTGTCTTTTTTCCTTCGATCGCGTATTCGCTGCCATAATAGATCGAGGGGATACCTAATAAGCCAAACAACAAGACATAGACATTTTTGAGGTCCTCTTTTCGGTTTAGCTTAGAGGCTAAACGATCGACATCGTGATTATCGACGAAATTATAGAGATAAAAATCTTTATATAGTCCCCATTGTGGATCAAATTGGCGCTTGATCGTATGGGCGATCTCAAAATAATTATAGTCGTTATGGGCATTATAAAGGCCCTTGTGCAGTTCATAATTGGTACTGGAATCAAGCAGATCAGGTTTGATCCAGCGCGAATAATCACCATGGATGAGTTCACCCATCAGCCAGAAGTCTTCTTTGAGGCTATCGACCAAAAGGCGCAGATCCCTAAGGAAATCGAAACTTAGACAATCAGCGCAGTCAAGGCGGATCCCATCGATCTCAAATTCTTCGATCCAATATTTGATCGCTGAAAAGAGATAATTTTTGACATTTGGATTATCTAAGTTAAACTTGACCAGCTCATAAAAACCGTGCCAGGCCTCAAAATAAAAGCTTTCACCGCTGGGTGAGGAGCGATTAAAATCGACATAGAACCAGTCTTTATATTCGGAATACTCTCTTTTTTCTAAAAGGTCCTTAAAAGCGAAGAAGTCTTTGCCGCAGTGATTAAAGACGCCATCGACAACGACTTTGATCCCAAGCTCATGGGCCCTTTGGACAAAGTGTTTGAAGTCATCATTCGTACCAAGCCGCGGATCGATCTGGAAATAGTCCGTTGTGTCATAACCGTGGGTCTTGGACTTAAACAAGGGACCGATATATAAGGCCGTTACACTTAGATCCTGCATATGCAAAAGCCAAGGCTCTAATTCCATAAAGTGCCTTTCCTTGTGATAATCACTCACTTTTGCCAAGCCTAAAAGGCCTAAAGGATAAAGATGATAAAACAGTGCTTCTTCATACCATTTATTCATAATAATCAAACCTCGTTTTCTAAATCATAGCACAGTTTAGAGTTTGACTCTACCTTATCAAGGCACTATACTTTTAGACATGTGAGGGCAAAGTATGTACGATATCAAAAATTATGAAGATAAGATGGGTTATGAGACGACCCAGCGTCTAATTAAATTTGTTAAAGACCTTTTTGAAGATGAGCTTGCCAAGAAGCTGGATCTGATCCGCGTTTCAGCGCCGCTTTTTTTAAAAGAGAACAGCGGACTAAACGATAATCTAAACGGCTATGAAAGGCCGATCGCCTTTAAGGCCAACGAAATAGATGAGACGCTAGAGATCGTGCATTCTCTAGCCAAGTGGAAACGTTATGCCCTAGCGAAATACGACATTAAAAGCGGGGGCCTTTATACTGATATGAATGCGATCCGCCGGGATGAAAAGGTCGACCATCTCCATTCCTATTACGTCGATCAATGGGATTTTGAACTGCTTATCAAAAAGGAAGAGCGCAATTTGGCTAAACTAAAAGAAGAAGTCAAAGCGATCGTTTCCGTCATGGCTGATGTTGAAGCGAAGCTTCATGAAGAATATCAGGGTCTTGATAAGATCGTGGATCGCGATGTCTTTTTTATCACATCGCAAGAGCTCGAGGATCTATATCCTGAGCTTAGCCCTGATGAAAGGCAGGATGCCATCGCGCGTAAGCACCATACAGTCTGCGTGATGCAGATCGGTGGCAGATTAAAGAGCGGGCAAAGACATGACGGCCGCTCCCCGGACTATGACGACTGGCAATTAAATGGCGATATACTCATTTATTATCCGCTCTTTGATCAAGCGGTCGAAGTTTCGTCCTTAGGCATCAGGGTCGATAAGGATTCTTTGCAAAGACAACTTTTGGAAGCTGGCGAAGAAAAGAGGCTCCTGTTGCCCTATCATCAAATGGTCATGCAAAGAAAATTGCCCCTGACGCTGGGTGGGGGGATCGGACAATCCAGGCTATGCCTCCTATTGTTGAATAAGGCCCATATCGGCGAAGTCCAAGCCAGTGTTTGGCCGGATGAGACAATGCGCCTGGCTTTAGAAAAGAACATACACTTGTTGTAACTGCTGGTGACAGCAGTTTTTTTAAATACTAGTTGACACCTTATACTATGTGTTATATAGTATTAGATGTAAAGAGGTATTGAAGGAGGTACACGCAATGTCAGATATTTTTGAAAAGATGAAGAAGAATGGATTTAGTGATAGCGAGATCAGCTTGAACGCCTATTATTTGATCTACATTAAAAGGGGTATCTAAATGGATGCGCAATTAAAAAGAGGAAGTCTCGACGTCTGTGTCTTGACGGCTCTGATCAAGGGTGACTCCTATGGCTATCAGCTCATTAAAGACCTGGATGGGGTAATCGAAATGAGTGAGTCGACGCTGTACCCGGTCTTAAAAAGACTAGAGAAAAGTGCCTACGTCAAGACCTACAGCGAGGTATCGTCTGGTCGTCTGAGGAAGTTTTATGCGATCACAGACGAGGGTAAAAAGAAGATCTTAGAGTATCTTGAAGATTTTAAAGAATTGATCAAAGTATATAGGTATATTGAAAGGGAAGTAAAGGATCATGAAGGATAAGTTTTTACAGGAACTAAAAAAAGAATTAGCGGCTTTATATTACAGCGATATCGATGATACGATCGCCTACTTTGACGAGATGATCGAAGACAAATTAGACGAGGGCTATACGATCGAAGAAGTTATTGCGGGCTTGGGCGATGTTAAAAGTATTGCTAAGACCTTGTCGCTTGAAGAGGATAAGAACGAGAAAAAGGAGGTCTTGCCTGAGCCAGAAGAAGTCGAGATCAGTGAAGATGATAAAGATATGGTCTTCAAGACGATCGCCTTAGAGGAAGCCACCAAGATCAGTATTGATACCATTAATACGAATTTTGAAATCATTTTAAGCGATGACGATCATCTCAAGCTCTCCTATGAGAAATGCGAGGGAGCCGAGCTTGTCATCGGGCGTAAAGGCAATAAGATCAAGATCGAATACAAGGAAGACTATGTCGCCTCTTTGTTTAACCGCCGCTTCGGCAAAAAAAGCGCAGCCATCAAAAATGCCAGACTTGCGATCCCCGCTCATTTTCAAGGTTATCTCAAGTTTGAAGGGGTCAATGCCGGGCTTAAAGTCGATGGCTTAAGTTTAGCTGTCTTAAAATTAGAATCAGTCAATGGGATGATAGATCTTGACGATATAAGCGCCAATGAACTAAAAGCCGGCGTGGTCAATGGCGATCTTGTGATCCATCGAGTTAGAGCTTGCAAGACTGATCTTGACACGGTAAATGGAAGAATTGAAATCGATCAGATCAAGACAGATGAATTAAAGCTCAGTAGTGTCTCGGGTAATATCGTTGCCAAAAAGATCGAGGCTGATTTCATCAGTGTCGATACAGTAAACGGGAAGATCGATCTTGAGATCATCGGACGACAGGACGAATATGCCATCCGCAAAGAAGGTCTGTTTAATGATGAACGCCAAAATTGGGAACTTCATAAAGAAAAGGCCCTCAAGATCACGACGGTCTACGGCAAGATCAAGTATTGTTTTATTGCATAGTTAAGGGATGCTCTATCAGATCAGAAGTAATAAAGTTCAAGGTGATCGCCTTGAACTTTTGTGTGAGAATTGACTATCGCTAAAGTCAAGTCTATCATATAGGCATGTTAAGTGATACGATCGTGGCGATCTCAACCGCCTTAAATAACTCTGCGATAGCCATTGTGCGCCTTAGCGGCGATGAAGCCTTTAAGATCGCTCAAAGTATTTTTGACCGCGATCTTTACAAGCATCGATATAACGAGATGATCTATGGCCATATCATTAAAGATGGAAGCGTCTTAGACGAGGTCTATTTAGTTAAATTTCAAAAGGGGCGCTCCTTTACTTATGAAGATATGGTCGAGATCAACTGTCATGGCGGGGTCTATATTACAAGAGAGATCTTGAACCTGTGCTTAGCTAAAGGGGCTAGACTGGCATTAAGAGGGGAGTTTTCCAAGCGTGCTTATTTAAATGGACGCATTGATCTATCGCAAGCCGAATCGATCAACGATCTGATCCTGTCCCAAAACAAGATCCAAGCTCAAAGCGCGATCAAGGGCATTAACGGCTCGATCCAAAGACTGGTGGATCCTTTGCTGGAAGATATGATGGCCATGATCGGCATGATCGAAGTCAATATCGACTATCCGGAGTATGATGATGTCGTAATCATCACGCATGAATATCTTTTGCCAAAGCTAGCTAAATGGATCAAAGACCTCAAGCTTATGATCGATAAGGCTGAGCGTTTCAGGATCGTCAAAGATGGGCTTAAGGTAGCCCTTGTAGGCAAGCCGAATGTCGGTAAATCATCTTTATTAAATGCTCTTTTAGGCAAAGACAAGGCTATTGTCACCGATATTGCCGGTACAACCAGAGATCTGGTTGAAGACAGCGTCGTTTTAGACAATATCACCTTGCACTTGATCGATACCGCCGGTATTCGCAAGGCCAAAGATACCGTGGAAAAGATCGGGGTCGAAAGATCATTAAAGGCCATCAAAGAAGCCGATCTTGTCTTGTTGCTAATTGATGCTTCAAGACCTTTAGATGATGAAGACCAAAAGCTGCTGGCGCTAGTCGATGACTATGAGCATTTGATCGTCTATAATAAGTGCGATCTGAATGATGAGATCAAAGGGCTTAAGATCTCCGCTAAAGAAGGGAAGATCGATGAGCTCCTTGCTTATTTTAACGATTATGCTAAAAACGATCAGGCCTTAGTAGATGAAGATATACTAAATAACGAAAGACAGATCGCCTTAGCAAAAAAGAGTCAAGCGATCCTTATGGATATGCAAAAAGCCGCCCAGGATGGAGTGGATCTCGATCTTTTGTCAAGCGACTTGTATGAAGCTTATCATGATCTCAGCATGATCGTCGGTAAAGATTATGAAGATGATCTCATCGATCATCTCTTCAAGAATTTTTGTTTAGGTAAATAAGATGGAATTAATTGATGCACATACCCATGTTACAAATGATGATCTAGATCTTTATTTAGAAGATGTCCAAAAAGCGAAAGATGTTGGTGTCAAAAGGGCGATGCTGGTCTTCACTCAGGAAGAGGAAGTCGAATTTATGGAAAAGCTCAAAGGGCTCGACTTTTTTGATTTTGCCTACGGGCTTTTCCCGGGTGATGTCCACAAGGACTACAAGACAAGATTAAAACAGGTACTAGAAGCCCACCAGAAATTTAAGTTTAAGGCGCTGGGCGAGATCGGTCTTGACTATCATTACGACGATAGTGAAAAGGACTTACAAAAAGAAGCTTTCCAAAAACAGATCGAGCTGGCTGACAAACTGCATCTTCCCGTCTTTATCCATACCCGCGATGCCGCAAAGGATACCTTTGAGATCCTAAAAGCCACGCCTCCTAAGTATGGTTGTATGATGCATTGTTTTTCCGAGTCGCGCGAACTGGCGAAAGAGTATATCAAACTAGGCTTTTATATCTCTTTTTCTGGGACGATTACTTTCAAGAATAACCGCAGAGGCTTGGAAAGTCTTGAGGAAGTACCCTTGGATCGGCTTTTGATCGAGACTGATGCCCCCTATCTTTCCCCATCTCCCAAAAGAGGCAAAAGAAACGAGATGGCCTATATCCTTTATACCTATGAAAGAATTGCAGAGCTAAAGGGCGTGAGCGTCAAGGAGCTCTCCAAGATCGTGTGTGATAATTATGCAAGACTCTATCAAAGTTAAAGAAGTGATCGTCGTTGAAGGCAAAAACGATACCAAGCGTTTAAAGAGCTTTTTAGATTGCGAGACGATCGAAACACAGGGCTTGGCCCTAAACAAGAAGACGCTATCCTATATTAAAGAAGTTAGCCAAAGGCGGGGCGTGATCCTTTTATTAGACCCCGATGGCCCGGGCAATAAGATTCGCGCCAGGATCAATGAAGCCATACCCGGCCTTAAAAATGCCTTTGTCGATCAAGACAAAGCCCATGGCAAACGTAAGATCGGGATCGAGCACGCCTCAAAAGAAGCGATCTTAGAAGCTTTAGATAATCTGATCAGTTACCAGATAGACCATCAAAGCATCAGTTTAAAGGACTTTAATGCTTTGGGCTTAAACGGCAAAGAAGATGCCTTTAAAAGGCGCAAGATCGTCTCGGCTTATTTCCATCTTGGCGATTGCAATGCCAAGACCTGCTTTAAAAGACTCAATCTTTTAGGTTTGAGTCTTCAAGATGTCGAGGAAGTCTTAGCAAAACACGACGAAAAGAAAAAGGCGGGCAGTTGAGCACTCAAATAATACGATAACTTTGTTATAATAGAGGCATGTCATATATTGCCTCTTTTAATAAGACCAAAGCGATCTTAGATGAGTTTGGCTTAAGCGCTCAAAAGAAGTTTGGCCAAAATTTCCTGATCGATGCCAATATTGTCAATAAGATCGCTCAATATGCCTGCGACCTAGATACTATCAGTGTCGAGATCGGACCAGGGATCGGTTCTTTGAGCGAGTTTTTAGCTCTTAATTCTAAAAAAGTCTATGCCCATGAGATCGATCAGCATCTATTGCCCGTCTTAGCTAAGACGTTGGCGGCCTATGATAATATTGCGATCATCGAAGGCGATTTTTTAAAGGTCGATTTTAAAAAGATGCCCTATTTTAATGATGAGATCGTCGTTTGTGCCAATCTTCCCTACTATATTACAACGCCGATCTTATTTAAATTGATCGACTCAAAACTGCGGATCAAAAAAATCGTCATCATGGTCCAAAAAGAAGTTGGGGGGCGCTTTAAGGCGCAAGTGGGGACCAAGGATTATAATGCCCTCAGCGTGATCCTTCAAAGCCGTTTTGATATCAAAGAAGTTGTCAAAGTGCCGCGTCATTTATTCTATCCCGCCCCAAAAGTCGACAGCGCGGTCATCAGCTTTGAAAAGAAGGAAGCCCCGCTTGTCATAGATGAAGAACTCGTCAAATGCGCTTTTCAAAAAAGGCGCAAGACCTTATACAATAATCTTAAGGAAAAATACACTCAGGCTGTAATCAGTCATCTTTTTAATAGTCTAGATCTCAAAGCGGATGTCAGGGCCGAAGCCTTAGACGTCCTGACTTTTTGTAAGATGAGCGAGGTGATCAAAGATGTTATATAGAGCTTATGCCAAGATCAATCTGGGGCTGAACGTCCTAAGCCGGCGCGAAGATGGTTATCATGAATTAGAGATGGTCATGGTGCCAGTCACTTTTTATGATGAGCTGTTTGTAGAAAAAAGTCTCTACTTTAGCTTTAGCGCCAACCGCGAGTATGTCGAGTCCAATCCCGATAATACGATCTTAAAGGCCTATCATTATCTCAAAGAGAAATATGGTTTTAAGGAGAATTACCGCATCCACGTCAATAAGCATATTCCCACAAGAGCGGGTTTGGCCGGTGGCAGTAGCGATGGGGCGGCGCTCATCAAAGCGATCGATGAATTAGCTGATCTAAAGATGAGCGAAGAAGAGAAGCGTGAAGCCTGCATAAGTGTTGGCAGCGATGTCTATTTTTGTCTTGTCAATAGACCGGCGCTGGTTTTTGGAACGGGCGATATCGTCAAGCCTTTTGTAAACCGACTTGATCCCTATATCCTTTTGGTCAAACCATCAAGAGGGGTCTCGACCAAGATGGCCTTTAGCGAACTTGATCTAAACAGATGTGACCATCCCGATGTCTACAAGATCAAAGAAGCTTTAGAAGAAGGCGACTACCAGAAGCTTTGTCAAAGCATCGGCAATAGTTTAGAAGAATCGTCTTTCAGGATCGAAAAAAGGATCGCGAAAGTTAAAAATGAACTGATCGAGTATGGTTTTGATGCCGCTTTAATGTCGGGGTCGGGTTCAACGGTCTTCGCTATGACTAAGGATCGCGAGCTCTTGTTGAGGGCCTGTGATCATTTTAAGGAGCAGGGCTATTTTACAAGAAGGGTCCAAATTTGTGCACAAGTCCCTTTAAAGCCTTAGGGAAATCGAGTAAAATAGACGCATAAGGAGGTTTTTAAATGCGTAATTCGATCATTTTATTAGACGAAAATAAAAAAACTTATGAATATGCCTATGAAACGATCTTGGATCGCAAGGTCGTCGAGTATATGATCTACACCCTACAGGATGCAGGTCTTGATAATATTATTATCGTCGCTAAGGATCAAGCCAAGGTCGATGGAGCCAAGGTCGTCCAAAGTTTGGAAGAAGCGATCAAGGTCCTCGGTTTTGAAGGCGATCTTTTATTGATCGACGATGTCTACCCCTTCCTTTCTAAAGACAGTATCGAATTGATGCTAGAAAAGGAAAATGCTCGGATCAATGATACCCACACGATCAAACTCAAGATGGCGGATCTTTCCAATATTGCCAAGATCAAGTTTGATAAGGTCATGGTAGCTTCTAGAGATCTGGAGAAAGTCGAAAGCATGGCCAAGGTCCGCGAACTCAACCGCGATCTCAAGGCTAAGATCAATACCTATCATTTAAATAACGGGGTCAATTTGATCGATCCCGATCATACTTATATCGGCATCGATGTCAAGATCGAAAAAGGCGTGACGATCGAAGGCGGAGTAACTCTGGCCAAAAGAACAACGGTTAAAAAGGGCAGTTATCTAACAAGCGGAACTTATTTAGCTAATGCCAAGATTGGTGAAAATACGACTATTCTTGCAAGTAGGATCACTGATTCTGAGGTAGGAAACAAGGTCACGATCGGTCCTAACTCGCATCTTAGAATGCACACTAAAGTCCATGATGAAGTAAGGATCGGCAACTTTGTGGAATTTAAGAATACGGATTTTGGCTATAAATCCCGTTGTGCCCATTTGACCTATCTTGGCGATTCGATCGTCGGCGAAGATGTCAATATCGGCTGTGGCGTAGTTACCTGCAACTATGATGGAGCCCATAAATTCAAGACGATCATTGGCGATCACAGCTTCATCGGCTCTAACGCCAATCTGGTGGCGCCGGTCAAGATCGGCTCTAATGTCCTTATCGCAGCTGGTTCGACCATCACTAGCGATGTGGAAGAAGGAGCTATGGGTATTGCTCGCTCCCGCCAAAGCAATAAGCCGGAATATGGTTATAAATACATCAACAAGGAGAAGTAAAAAATGAATGAGACGATGGTATTTGCGCTAACTTCAAATGTCGAGCTCGTAAATGAGATCTGCGATTATCTCGACCTTGCCCCAGGCAAGATCTCGGTCAAGCACTTTGCGGATGGGGAGATTTTGGTCGAACCAGAAGAAACAGTGCGCGGCAAGAAGGTCTATGTGGTCCAAAGCACCTGCCCGCCGGTCACCGAAAAACTCATGGAGCTCTTAGTTTGTGTCGATGCCTTAAAAAGAGCTTCAGCCGGGGAGATCACCTGCATCATTCCTTATTATGGCTATGCCCGACAAGATCGCAAGGCCCGTCCCCGCCAGCCGATCACAGCTAAACTGGTTGCGGATCTTTTAGATGCCGCCGGGGCTAACCGGGTTGTTACGATCGATCTACATGCGGCGCAGATCCAAGGTTTCTTTAACTTCCCCACAGATGATCTGACCTCGATCCCTATGATGGGTCAATACTTCCGTTCAAGTGATCTCGATATGAATGAAGTGGTCGTCGTCTCGCCGGACCATGGCGGTACCACTAGAGCTAGACGCTTAGCGGATAGTCTAGGAGTCCCTATTGCGATCGTCGATAAACGCCGTCCCCGCCCCAATGTTTGTGAAGCGACTAGTGTCATTGGTGATGTGAAAGACAAGGTGGCGATCGTCGTCGATGATATCTGCGATACGGGTGGCTCATTAGTGGCGGCTTGCAACATCTTAAAAGATTATGGGGCTAAGGAGATCAATTGTTGTATTACACACGGGGTCTTCTCCAAAAACGCGGCCGAGATCATCGAAGCTTCTCCGATCAAAAAGATGGTCATCACTAACACGATCCCCTTAAGCGAAGAGTTTAAGACCAAGTGTTCCAAGGTCACGGTCTTATCGGTCGGCTGGATGTTGTCAAAGATCATTTCTTCGATCTCTAATCATCGTCCCGTTTCACAAGTTTATTCATTATTTGAAGATTAAGGATGCCAAGCGCATCCTTTTTTAAAAGACAAGTCCGTTTAAGTTATTTCTAAGTTAAAGATCATATTTTATTTAAAGCGAAGCGCGCTTTATGGTCTTTTCTTTTGATCGTGATTTTTGAAGCACTTAAAAGAAGCAGATCAATATGAGCGATCATAAAAACTTGATTCATAAAGGCTTTATCTTTCTTAGATGCAGGTGATTTAACATAAATTTAACATTTAGGGCTCTTTTTATTTAACATGCAATCAGTATATTAATGGCGTGCTTAAAAAAGACACAAAGGAGTGAATTAAATGAAAAAGTTATTTAGTCTTCTAGTTGTCGCTTTATTAGCAGTGAGCTTAGTTGCTTGCTCAAGCCCAACTACTGATGATCAAGGTGGTGACACAACACAAGGCACCTCAGAGATCCATGTTTACACAAGAGATTCATCTAGTGGTACCCGTGAGGCCTTTGAAGATGCGATCGGCTTAGGCAAAGGTGAATTGACCGATGCGGCCAGTGAAACTTCATCTAATGGCGATATGGCTACTAAAGTTGGTGAAGATACAGCTGGTATCGGTTATGTTTCTCTTTCAACTGATTTTGAAGCCAATAATGTTAAGCCTTTACAGTTTGAAGGTGTTGAAGCTTCGACTGATACAGTCTTAGATGGTTCTTATGCAATGCAACGTCCATTCAACTATGTAACCCGCGCTGCTGGCGATTATGAAAGTGATGATAAAGAACAATTAGTCGCTGCTTTCATCGCTTACATTACTGAATCAGAAGAAGGTATGGCGGTTGTTGAATCAGAAGGTGGAATCGTTGATTACACTAACGCTCGTCCTTGGGCTGAAGTTGCTGCAGAATATCCTGTTCTTGAACAAGACAATTCCGGTATTACGATCCGTACCGCTGGTTCAACTTCAGTCGAGGGTGCTATCTCAGCTGCTTTAGCTGCTTTCCAACCTCTAGCTGGTAATGTTCAATATGCAATGAACCAATCAGGTTCTGGTGATGGTTGGAAGCGTGTATTAGGCGAAGAAAAAGACGGTGCCAATGCTGCTGATATCGGATTTGCTTCAAGGCCATTCGAAGCTGAAGAAGATGTAAGTGGTGCTATGGCTTCTGGTTCATTCTGCCAAGATGCAGTTGTCGTTATCGTCGAAGCCAGCAATGCTTTAGAAAACCTAACAGCTGCACAAGTCAAAGATATCTATAGCGGAGCAATCACAGATTTCGGAAGTTTAGAATAGTTTAGAAAACTATGCTTATTGATAAGAAACGCGTAAAGCGCAACAAAGCTCTTGATAAGTTCTTTCGCGGATTCTTCATGGCGATGGCTATACTCTCAAGTAGTTTCATAGTTATAATTGTGCTCTTTGTCTGTGCAAAGGGCATTTCGCCTTTTCTGCCGGGCTACGAATATGGTCAAGTCGATCTCATCTCTTTCTTGACCGGTTCGATCTATCGGCAGGATCAGGGGATCTACGGTGTCGGTTTCATTATTATCAACACCCTTATCAGTGCTTTCTTAGCGCTTGTCATATCTTTCCCATTATCAGTCTTGACGGCTTTGTTTATAGCTAAGATTGCTCCTAAAAAACTTAGTGCGGCTATGCAAAGCGTCGTCGAGCTTTTAGCGGCTGTACCCAGCGTCGTCTATGGTGTTTTCGCCTCTGGTGTCATAACGGGGGTGGTCGAATGGATCGCTTCGCTATTTGGCATTACGACCTTTGGCGGATCAAGCCTTTTGGCAGTTGTTTTACTGCTGGCGATCATGATCTTCCCGACCCTGACCTCAATGTCCATTACAGCTATCAGGGCCGTTGATCCCAATTTGGAACAGGCCTCCTTAGCCTTGGGCGCCACGAAAACACAGACCAACTTCAAGATCTGTCTGACGGCAGCTAAATCCGGTATCTTTGCCGGGGCTATCTTGGGTCTGGGCCGGGCCTATGGTGAAGCGACAGCGGTAGCGATGGTCGCCGGCAATAAATTATTCGGGCCGACCTTCAATCCTTTTGATATCACAAGAACTTTGACCTCTACGATGTTAGCGGGCTTAAAAGAGACGACGGGTCTTGACTATGATATCCGTTTCTCTGTTGGTCTGGTCCTCATCGTAGTCATCTTCTTCTCTAACTGGATCCTCAATATGGTCAAAAAGAGAATAGGAAGGAATTCTGTCGCATGAACCGTTTAGTAAAAGACAATATCTTAAAAGGCATTACATATATCGCCAGTGCCTTGAGCGTTATCGTTTTAGCGGCGATCCTTTGGTATCTTGTCTCTAATGGCCTATCTCTTATTTCGAGCGATCTGATCGTTGGCGATTACTATGCGACGACCGAAAACGCAGCTATTTCTAATGATTATATCTATGATGAAAGCGCCATTGGTGAATATACGGGCGAGGGCTATTATTCAGCCAAGTGGGGGATCGCTCTTGAAGATATCACCACTGCTCATAATGACGAAGAGATCTCGGTCGTCTATGTCGATCCTAATTCACCCTTTATGCATATGAATTCTTTGGTGTCTGGGGAAGATGGTATGGCCTTAAGCTTGACTGAAGGCAGTTCGATCCAAAATATCTATTATTTGGACGAAGCCGGCGAGACTGTTTTCCTGTCGCGTGTTAAAATGGCTGACGCCCAAAATACGATCGCAGTATTAGATGCCAATGCCACTGGTATCGTATCGATCAACTATGAAAGTATCGGCGGAGGGATCCGTGGCTCGATCTTTGCGACCCTCTATCTTATCGGGATCAGCTTGCTGATATCATTGCCGATCGGGATCTCAAGTGCGATCTATCTGCATGAATATGCCTCCAAAAACAAGATCAATTCACTTATCCGCCAGGGCATTGATACTTTGACGGGCGTTCCCAGTATCGTTTATGGTCTGATGGGGGTAACGGTCTTATTCCCTGTCACTCAGCTGGCTGGGGCGACCAGCACCAGTATTCTCTTGGGTGGTTTGACCTTGGCGATCATGTTGCTTCCAACGATCATCAGATCGACCGAAGAAGCTTTGATCGTCGTACCCCAGAGTCTGCGCGATGGCTCTTTGTCATTAGGAGCTACTAAATCGCAAACGATCTTCAAGGTCGTCTTGCCTTGCGCAGTCAATGGTATCTTGACCGGGGTCCTTTTAGGGATCGGGCGCGTCATTGGCGAATCGGCCGCTTTAGTCTACACGACCAGCACGGTTATCAATGATAATCCCACGATCTTATCACAAGGAACTTCGCTTTCCCTAATGATCTGGAGTATTATGTCAGGCGAGCAGCCAAACTACGAACTGGCCAGTGCCATTTCACTAATTATCTTAGTTATCGTCTTTGCGATCAACTTTATCGTCAAGATCATCGGCAAACGCTTAGCTAAGTCATTTGTATAGGAGTTAAATAAATGGAAACTTGTTTTGATGTTAAAAATATCGATCTATTCTATGGCGACAAGCAAGCTTTGAAAGATGTCAACATGGAGATCTATAAGAATCGTGTTACAGCCTTTATTGGACCTTCGGGCTGCGGTAAGTCGACCTTTATCCGCTGTTTAAATCGAATGAATGATCTGATCGAGGGTTGTAAAGTTAGCGGCGAGATCATTAAAGACGGTCTTGATATCTATTCACCCAAACAAGATATCGTCGATTTGCGCACCAGGGTGGGAATGGTCTTCCAAAAACCAAATCCCTTCCCGATGTCGATCTACGACAATATTGCCTATGGACCAAGGTGCCAGGGACTCAAAGATAAGAAAAAACTCGATGAGATCGTCACAACTTCTCTTAAACAGGTCGCTTTATATGATGAAGTCGCTGATCGCTTAGGCGACAGTGCGATCGGTCTTAGCGGTGGTCAACAACAACGTCTTTGCATCGCTCGCTGTATTGCCATGTCCCCTGAAGTCATTCTCATGGATGAGCCCACCAGTGCCCTAGATCCAATTTCAACTTCCAAAATCGAAGATTTATGTTTAGAATTAAAGAAAGACTACACGATCGTTATCGTTACCCACAACATGCAGCAGGCAGCGCGTATCAGCGATTATACTGCGTTCTTCTTATTGGGTGAGGTCGTTGAGATGGATGAGACCGACACGATCTTCTCTCATCCCAAGGATAAGCGAACAGAAAATTATATTACAGGAAGGTTTGGATGATGCGTGAGAAGTTTATTCAAGAATTAAATAACTTAAATAATGAGCTCATCGGCATGGGCTCAATGTGTGAAGAAGCCATCAATAAAGCAGTCAAGCTTATTAATGGCGAGACTTTTGATGAGAAATTATATGACGAAGTCGAAAATCTCGAAGAAGATACGGATAAAAAGGAAAAGGAGATCGAGTCCAAGTGTCTGAAACTCATCTTTTCACAACAGCCGGTAGCTTCTGATCTGCGTTTGATCAGCGCGATCTTAAAAATGATCTCCGATCTTGAAAGGATCGCCGACCAAGCCCAGGATATTGCCGAGCTCACTAAGGAAATGTCGCCTAATATCATGCGCCGTCATATCTCTTTAAGCGCGATGGGCGAATTAGCAGCCTCGATGGTCAAAGACAGTGTAGAATCTTTTGTCCGCAAAGATCCCGAACTGGCTAAAGAAGTCATGAAGCGCGACAAGGACGTCAATATGCATTTTACGACTGTTAAAAACGAAGTAGCTAAACTGATCTCGGGCGATGATAATGAAGGAGAAACCCTTGTCGATATCCTTATGATCGCTAAGTATTTAGAAAGGATCGGCGACCACTCGACCAATATTGCCGAATGGGTCGATTTCGCCGTCAATGGTTAAGGAGCTAATATGATTTATATCCTGGAAGATGATCTCAATATTCGTAAATTAATTACTTATACCCTGAATAAAGAAGGCTTTAAGGTCAAAGACTTTGCCAAGCCCTCGGATTTTTATACGGCCCTAGACAAAGAGATGCCTGATCTTTGTCTTTTGGATATCATGCTTCCAGAAGAGGATGGACTATCCATTCTCAGACGTTTAAAACACGACGCCAAATATAAGAATATTCCCATTATTCTGATTACTGCCAAATCCAGCGAATATGACAAGGTACTGGGTCTTGATGAGGGAGCAGATGACTATGTCGCCAAGCCTTTTGGAATCATGGAACTCTTAGCGCGTATCAGAGCGGTCTTAAGGCGCTACCAGGTCATCAGCAATGACGAGGTCTATACTTATAAAGATCTCAGTCTTGATGTCTTAAAACATCAGGTACGCTATAAAGATAACGAGGTCGTCTTAACGCGCAAAGAATTTGACATTTTGGCGATCCTATTAGGCAAACCTGGCATATGTCATACAAGAGACGAGCTTTTGAATCAGGTCTGGGGCTACGATTATATCGACACCACCCGGACGGTCGATGTCCATATCAGGACCTTGCGTCAAAAGTTGGGCGAAGCAGGTGATTATATAGAGACTGTCCGTGGCGTTGGTTATAAGATAGGAGACTAGGATGTTTAAGAAGATCTTTAATAATACCCTTATCACGGTCGCCCTTGTAGTTGTCGTCTTGATCGCTCTTTTCTTGAATGTTCTCAACAACACCTATACACAAAGGTTGGCGGATTCCTTGAAAGAAGATGTCGCCTTTATTGAGAAGGGCTTTGAAGTAGAGGGACTAGATTATTTTAATGGTCTTGATTCTAAAGAGCGAATCACTTTGATCGATGAAGACGGCTCTGTCTTATTCGATAATCGCCGTGATAGTGAAAGTTTAGAAAACCATAGCGATCGCGAAGAAATAAAGGAAGCAATCGAAACGGGTGAGGGCTATTCCAGACGCTATAGCGATTCGATCGGGGTCGTCTCGATCTACTATGCTAAAGCCCTTGAAAACGGTGATATCATTCGCGTCTCCTTAGAGGCCGACTCGATCACCTCGCTTTTGGTGCGCATGTTTTCATATCTCTTCTGGATCGCGGTAATTGGGCTTTTAGTAGCGATGTTTCTGGCGCAAAGGGCCGCCAGTAAGATCGTCAAACCCATCAATGAACTCGATGTCGATAAGCCGATCACCTTGCCGCCTTATAAAGAGCTGACGCCGCTTGTCTCCAAGATCAATGAACAAAACTATACCATCGAAAAGCAGATAGACAAGCTCAACAAGCGCAAGGAAGAGCTAAAAAATATCACTGCCAATATGAATGAGGGACTACTAGTCATCAATGCCAAGGAGAAAGTTTTAAGCGCTAACGATGCCGCCTTAAAACTGTTTGGCGTTGTAGCGAACGGACGTAAAGAGAGCGTCTATGAGTTTGATCATTCGCGTATCTTTATGGAGGCAATCAAAAAGGCGCTGAAGGGCGAAGCCTTAAGCTTTGAAAAGAGTACTAACGGTCGCTATCTCGAATACATGTTGTCGCCTGTCAAGGTCGATAACGTGGTTCAAGGGGCGACGATCGTGGTGATGGACATTACGGAAAAGCGCCAGCAGGAAGAAATGCGCCGGGAATTTTCGTCCAATGTCTCGCATGAATTAAAGACGCCACTTACTTCCATCTCAGGCTTTGCGGAGTTGTTGAGAAATGATCTTGTCGCCCCGAAAGATGTCTGCGAGATCGGCTCCAATATCTATGATGAAGCTCAAAGGCTCATTGTGATGATCGAAGATATTTTGAAACTGTCACGTCTTGATGATTCACGCAGCGTGGGTGAAAAGGAAGAAATCGACTTAAGACAGCTAAGTGAAAAGATCATCGAGCAATACAAGGGCCAGGCTAAAGAGCAGAATATCAGCTTATCGATTAAAAATACCGCTAAGATCAAAACGATCCGCCAGCTTATAAATGAGATCATTTCTAACCTTGTCTCAAATGCCATCAAATATAACAAGGAAAACGGTGAAGTCGTAATATCTTTTCTAGAAGATAATAAGCATGTCACGATCCAGGTCTCAGACAGTGGACAGGGTATTTCCTTTGAAGATCAAAAACGGATCTTTGAAAGGTTCTACCGCGCCGATAAGGCTCATAGCAGCGAAATACCCGGGACTGGTTTAGGTTTATCGATCGTCAAACATGCGGTAAACTACCTCGGTGGCGAGATAAGTGTTACAAGTGAGCTGAACAAAGGATCGACTTTCAAGGTAGTCTTGCCTAAAGAGTAATGTTTAAGACTGTTGACAAATAGTTCCTAACATTGTCATACAGTCTTTTATTTTGTGTTAATGTTTATAGGTAGAGAAGCCATTCATATATGAAGCGCTTATCTACTTTTTTATTTGTCAAAAAGGGCAGAAAATGCCCTAAAATAAAGGTTCTATAATCATGTTCGCTACCCGTTAATATATGATGAAGACTGAAATTTAAATTTATCTCCTCTTACAGTGCTGCAGTGGATAGCGATCAAGTTATCGTTCTCATAACAAAAAAGTTCATCGAGCATGCAAGGATTGTGTTCGGGTATCTGCAAAAGGTCTCTTTCCTTTTTATTCGGCATGACCGGCGACAAAAATTCGTTGGCGTCAGTTATCTCCATGTTGTAGAATTTTCGAAGATAGGCATATAGAGAACCATCGCCCAAAATATCAGTATTGAGTTCGAAAAAGCGCCATTGGGGAAGGTAACTAGTTTCGACTAGCAGCGGGAAATCTTCATCTGATCTAAGTCTGGTCAGTTTGTGCCAATAAAGGTTACCGGAAATATTGAGTTGAAGCGGATTTAAAGTCAAAGAATCTAAATACTTATCTTTAGTAACCAGCTCATAGCCAATTATTTTATTTTTTATTTGAACACTTTGATCTTTCAAGCTTTCGACGAAGGATTGAAATTTTGCCATCTTTCTTTCATACATCCGCGGCTTGACAAAATTGCCATTGCCCCAGGATTTGACGATATAGTTATTATGACTTAATTCGCTGAGGGCTTGGCGCAGAGTCGACTTACTAACGTGATACATTTCGCACAGTGTGCGCTCTGATGGCAATGCTTCGTTTTCACTATAAGTACCATCTGTGATCTTTCTTTTTAAATCTTCATAAATGGTTTTATAAAGCGGCATATCTTTCATTAAAAATCCTCCTAATTCCCCTAAAAAGCGCAGGAGTTTTGAAGTGCTGATCTAGATATAATTTTAACTTTCAAAAAACTACTTGTCAAAATATCATACCTCTTGCGAATTGGTATGTTTTTTAAAAAGAGACCAGTAACAGATTGGTCGATAATGTGCCCTACTTATTGAAAATAGCACCCTAATTGTGAATAATTAAATTATCAAAGATATCTTGAGACAATGGAATACATAAGGATGCTCTAGAATATAAGGGTGTTTCAAAGAAAGGCTTGGTAAAAGTTATGGCTCACATTGTAGTTGCGACACATGGAACTTTTGCAAAAGGGATCATGGATTCTCTTAGGCTCATTTGTGGCGAACAAAAGAATTTTACTTATTTTTGCGCTTATGTCGATAGCGATATCGATAATGGAGAGACCCAAATTTCAGGCGATCTAATTAAGTTGCTCGATTCATTCCCAAAAGATGAAGAGGTTGTGGTCCTGGTAGATCTTTTAGGTGGCAGTGTTTGCAATGAATTCATTAAATTGATCGAAAGAAGACCATTTCATTTGGTTGCCGGCGTGAATTTAGGGCTATTAATGCAATTCGTTTTCGCACCTGAAGAGCTTGGCAAAGAAAAGATCTTAGAAATGATCGAAGAAGCCAAAGCTTCAATCGTCTATGTAAACTCACTCATCAGCAATGATGAAGAGACAGATTCTTTTTAGGCTTTAATTCATATTTTATTTATTAGAAGGAGGACAAATATGATCAGATTAATGAGGGTAGATGACAGGTTGATCCATGGGCAGGTCGCTGCGACATGGACGAACACGATTGGTGCTGATTGCATCTTGATCGCCAAGGATAATATGACTCCTTTGGAGATTACGGCTGCCAAGATCAGTGTACCTGCAGGCGTCAAGTTAGTTGTAAAAAACGTCGATGATTCGATCAAAGCGATCAACAGCGGCGTGACTGACAAGTATAACCTGTTTATCGTTGTCGACAGCGTAACAACAGCTTATCGCTTGCTCAAGAATTGCGAACAAGTCAAGGAATGCAATCTTGGACGGACCACGAAAAAAGAGGGAACAGAACCGATCGGAAAGCATGTCTTTATCACAAGCGAACAAAGGGAAATGTTAAAGGAATTAGCAAGCGAGGGAAAATACAATATTTACCTGCAAACCATTCCCACCGCTGCACCTATTCCTTTAGAAAAGGCTCTTTGATCATACATCATCACGTCATACATAATGGTCTTTAAAAACGGCTGATGATGAAATGCAGTAAAGAGTGGAGGTGAAATCAAAACAGGCAGAAATAGTAGTTTGTGCAAAGAAGTTTATTAAATGGATAAAGGAGGAAAAGAAACATGTCTATTTTACTTCAAGCGACTTTGCTTGGCTTGCTTGGAGCTTACTGTCACTTAGACTGGGCAGTTGGTTCTTTGTATTTGAACAGACCAATCGTTCTTGCGCCATTGGTAGGTTTGATTTTAGGAGATGTTGAACAGGGTCTATATTTAGGCGCAACCCTTGAAGCATTGTTCTTGGGCTCTGTTACCATCGGTACTTACATTTCGCCTGATGCCGGTATTAGTAGTATCCTGGCTTCGGCCTTCGTCATTAATTCGGGTTTGGATACGCAGGCAGCCTTGCTGTTGGCAGTTCCAATCGCTGTATTGGCCACCTCGATCCAAAACGTCTTGTGGGCCTTCTATTCATTCACATCCAAAATTGCTGATAACTATGCCGAAAAAGGTAATGAAAAAGGTATTTATGCAGTAATGTGGATCGAAGGTGGATTAAATGCTCTGTTGAAGTTCTTGATGGTCTTCTTAGCATGGATCTTTGGTTCAGAGCAGGTAGTAGCGATCATTGGAATGATCCCTGATGTCATTTTAGATGGTATGACCAAGGCTGGTACCGTCTTACCGGCAATCGGTCTTGCAATGCTTGCAACAACTATGATGAATAAGAAAAACTGGATCTATCTTCTTTTAGGCTATATCGGAGCTGCTTATTTAAAACTGCCGACCATTGCCCTTGCCCTTATCGGTATGATTATCGTACTGACCAAATTTGATTTTAGCGATTTCAAGAATGTACTAAGCGGGAATGCTGTTTCCCAAGGCGGAAAGGAGATTGACGATAATGACTTCTAATGCAAGCACTAAAGGAGTAATTACTAAGAAAGATCTAAGACGTTTGTCATGGAGAACATTACAAGGTGCTACCTCTGTCAACTACGAACGTTTTACGCATAAACCACTAGTTTGGGCTTTGGGACCAGGCTTAAAGAAGATCTGGGCCGATGATCCAAAAGGTTATAGCGAAGCTTTGCAAAGACACCTGGCTTTCTTCCTTTGCACACCGCAAATCAAGAGCTGGATGGGTGGTCTTATGCTCGCTCTTGAAGAAGAGTTAAAGAATAATCCATCGATGGATCCATCTTCGATCAACGCGATCAAGACTTCTTTAATGGGTCCTCTATCTGGTGTATTCGATTCACTCTTCCTCAACTGTATTCGTATTGTCGCCTGCGGTGTCGGTATTTCCTTTGCCGCTCAAGGTAGCGTATTAGGTCCTATTCTTTACGCTTTGATCTATAACGTCCCAGCCTTCATCATGTATTTTGGAACGGCTTCGATCGGTTATAGAATGGGTACTTCTGCTGTTACTAACTTACAAGAATCCGGTCTTATCAACAAGGTTCTTGAGGCCGCATCGATTATTGGTCTAATCGTTATCGGTGGAATGATTTACTCTAATGTCAGTGTAAATCTAGCGATTACGTTTGGTCCGGAAGAAGCTTTAACTTCTTTAAACGATATCTTAAACGGCATCTTCCCGGGAATCTTAAGTTTTGGCACCTTCTTCTTATTCTACTGGTTGCTGAAATCAAAGAAGGTCAATACACTTTGGCTGGTATTCGGTGCTCTTATCGTTACAGTTTTACTAGTCGCAGTAGGTGTAATGTAATTTATCATTTATAAATCGATATTCTGTAGGGTAGGGTGATCATACCTTATCCTACAGAATTAAATTGTTATAGCTATTTAAAATATCAAATAAGAATCGGGAGTGTTTATGAAAACATTATGTTGGTTGATCAGCGGTCACCCGTCGATGGATGAAAGCATGTCTATTATCGACGCTTATGTGAAAGGTGGCTGCGAGGGAATTGAATGGACAATTCCATATTCTAATCCATATATTGGACAAGCGTATCGTTTCGCAAATGAAATCAATGCCTATAATAATTGTCCTGATATGGAAAAACATTTAGAATTACTAGCTAAAACGCGCGAAAAATACCCAGATCTCGGCATCTTTATTTCGATCTGCAAAGAAAATGTAAATGCGATCGGAACAAAAAGATTAGTCGACTTCTGCAAAGAAAATAAAATTGACGGAATTATCACAATTGGCGAATATGAACAGGAGATGTTGGATGAGATCCACGAAGGCGGGATCAAAAACGTCACTGAAGTTTCTTATTATATGACCGAAGCCGAACTAAACGGAGCTAAAAACGCGACAGGTTATGTGATCATGCAAGCCTTCCCCTATCCAGAAGAGATCAAGGCTGGATATACAAAGGAAAGGCTATACGAATGCATTAGGACATTGCGCGAAATCTGCAAAGATCGTCCCATTTATTGTGCCCAAGGCATCAGGACACATGAAGATGTTAGGTTTGTAAAGGAAGCCGGAGCAGATGGTTTTATTTTGGGTAGCTCGTTATTTAATGACTATGGCGATCTACAAGCTCTTTCTAAAACGATTAGAGGTTTCAAAGAAGTTAGTGAGTAAGGCTGAAAGGAGATTGCTTTGATTACAAGAAAAGATAGAATTTTCGGTGGTTTATTGGGAGCTTCGATCGGTGATTCCATGGGAGCAGCAACCGAGTTTATGACCCGCAAACAAATCAAAGAATGGTTTGGTGGGTGGGTAAAGACCTATGTTGATTTACCTGATCACATGTTTTTAAAGGGTGCAACCAAGGGTATGGTAACCGATGATTTCTCGATCGGCTATTATACAGCTGAAGCCATGATAAAACATCAACAAAAAATGAATGATGAAATGGCGACAGAAGGACTCTTAAAATGGAATAGCGATCCCTTGTATTCACAATGTGCAGGGCCAACGACCAGATTGACCATCGCTCGTTTAAGAGGCGAAAAGGTACCAGAAGTAAAAGAAAGACTATGCATGAACCAGCGGGTTACCAATGGCGGTGGCATGAAAGCGGGTATCGTCGGTCTATTCAACCCATCTAATGTCGATGGGGCAATAGAAGATGCTTTGACTTTATGCAAAACCACGCACAATAATACATTGGCTATTGCAGCTGGCTGTGCGATCGCTGCGGCCACGGCCAAGGCCTTTGATGAAAATGCATCATATTTAGACCTTGTTCATGCAGGGATCTATGGTGCTGAAAAGGGCTTTGCCCGCGCTGAAGAACTCGGTGTAAAGCCGGCTGCCGGATGCAGTATTGCTAAAAAGATTGCTTTAGCAGCAGAAATCGGCCTTTCTCATCAGGGAGATTTTGAAAATGCTGTGGCTCAGATAGCGGACATCATTGGTTGCGGTTTATATGCCTATGAATCGATACCAGCTGTTTTTGGCTTTATTGCCGCTTCAAAAGGTCACGCTCTGGATACCATTTATATGGCTGTTAATTGTGGCGATGATACTGATACTGTCGCTTGTATGGCTGGATATATCGTTGGAGCTTTTAACGGTGTAGATGCCTTTCCTAAAGCGCATCTTGAATTAATCGACAGCGCTAATGGTTATGATTTGGCTAAAATGGCTGCTGATATTGATAGGATGATCTAAGGCGGGGAGAAGTTGATATGAAAAGATATGATAGAATTTTAGGTTCTTTAGTTGGCGCTGCGATTGGTAATGCAATGGGAGCTCCGCTTGAAACGCGTACTTTAGATCTGATCAAAAAAGAACTGGGTCATGGCGAACTGGTCCGTGACTATGTCGATATGCCTTATGACGCTATAAACCAAAATATAAGACCAGGCACTGTCTCTTATGATTTTGCCATTTCATATTTGAGCTTGCTTGAATTTGTAAAAGAGGGTGGCATAACGAAAGAAGCTTCAGCCAGAGCTCTTCTGGAATTAAAGAATAACCCTAAATATGAAGTTTATGCTGCGCGCACAGATACAGCTACTAAGGTAGGATTAGACCGTATAGAGAAAGTTAAACATGAATGGACTCCCTACGACGACCTTCCGGTCGACAACCGCTATTTAACAAGCAGTGCTGCCATGCGTTCTTGGGTTTGCGGATTATGGAATCCTGGTAAAGTAGAAAAAGCAATTGATGATGCGATCTTGATGTCTAAAGAGGCTTATGACAATGTGATCGCCCTTTCCGGAGCCGCATCGATTGCCGCAGCTACAGCGGTAGCCATGTTAGATGGATCCACGCTTTCGGATATTGTTGAGGCTGGGATCACTGGTGCTCATAAAGGTTATGAGAAAGCGATGTATGTCGCACGAAATTCAGCAGGCGCAAGTGTGGAAGAAAGAATCAAGCTGGCTGTAAAGATCGGTCTTAAGTATTCTTGCGACCATGAAAGATGTATACGCGAAATGACTGATTTGATCGGCACCGGGATAAATGCCAATGAGGCGATACCTTCGGTCTTTGGCTTTCTTGTTGCCAGCGGTGGCGATGTAATGGAAGCGATCTGTTTAGCTGTCAATGCTGGCAACGACAGCGATACCACCGGTGTAATGATAGGTGCGATCGCCGGGGCCTTTAAAGGTATTAAAAATATACCGGAAAAACATCTCCCCTTGTTGTCAAGTGTGAATGATATGGATATTGAAGCTTTAGCAAAAAGGCTTGACGAGATTATTTTGTAATAAGCCACATAAAAATAGATGAAAAGAAGAGTAAGCAAAGCAGGGCTTACTCTTCTTCGCAAAATAACTATATCTTGTTTTGGACTATACTATAAATTATGAAGAGGTAAATAATATGCAGAATTTTATGTTTCATGTACCGACGAAGGTTTACTTTGGGAAAGGTGAAATCGACAAACTAGGTAACGAAGTAAAGAAATATGGTTCGAAAGTATTGCTGGTATATGGAGGAGGGAGCATAAAAAAGATAGGCCTGTATGATGATATAATCAATAATTTTAAAAAATATGAGATATCATATATGGAGTTAAGCGGAGTAGACCCAAATCCTAGAATAACAAGTGTTGAAGCCGGTGTTAAAATTTGCCGTGAAAACGCAATTGAAGCAGTAGTTGCTGCCGGAGGTGGAAGCGCCATCGATTGTGCTAAAATGATCGCCGCAGCTACAAAATCGGGTAGCGATGACTTATGGGGAATCGTCACGGGCGATGTTCCTATCAAGGAAGTACTCCCTGTGATCGCTATTCCTACAATTGCGGCAGCAGGCAGCGAAATGGACACAAGCGCTGTTATCAGTAATCTTAAAACTCACGAAAAGATCGGTCCTTCTAATCCCGGTATGCGCCCCAAGGTCGCCATTATGGATCCGACATATACATTTACCGTCTCGCCAAGACAAACAGCTGCGGGCACAGCCGATATTATGAGCCATGTCCTAGAAGTCTATTTTAATAATAATAAAGGTGCTTTTTTGCAAAGCCGTTTTGCGGAGGCTGTGTTAAAGACTTGTATAAAATATGGTAAACTCGCCTATCGCGAACCTGATAACTATGAAGCAAGAGCCAATCTCATGTGGGCGGGCAGCTGGGCTATTAATGGTCTGCTTGCCAAAGGGGCAGCGGGCGGCTGGAGTTGTCATGCGATGGAACATGAATTGAGTGCTCACTATGATATCGTCCATGGCGAAGGTCTTGCGATTTTAATTCCTCATTGGCTAAGACATATGTTATGCGTGGAAAATGTATGGAAGTATGTCGAATATGGAATAAATGTCTGGGGCATCGATCCAAATCTTTCACAAATGGATATAGCTAATCAAGCTATCGAAGCTACAGCGTCTTATTTTAAGGCTATGAATCTTCCCAGTACCCTGAGCGAAGTGGGAATCGATACCAGTAAATTTGAAGTAATGGCCACAAGTGCAGCAAAGCGCTTAAAAAACACATTTGTGCCTTTGAATAAAGACGATGTGAAAGCGATTTATCAGAAAGCTTTATGATGAGGCTATCTGTTTATTAGATAAAGAGAGGTAGATATTTTGACGTCACAGATTGCTATTATCGGAATCATATTTGTAACTTTTTTATGGGGATCTTGGTTTCAAACAGTAAAACACTTAGGTAATTTCCCAGTCCATGCGTTTATAAGTTTAATGTATGGCATCTCCGTTATTATTGTTTGGATCTCGATTGCCCTTTTGGGAAATCAAATGATCCCAAATGGGTTCTTGGAAGAAGTAGGAAGTAATCCTGGCCTCATGCTTGCCATATTTGCTTGCGGCATTGTGTTTGGTATTGCCATGCAGTTGCAATTAACGGTAGTTAAAAAGATCGGTTTGATCCTTTCGACATCGGTCAGCGCCACATGTTCCATTTTAGGCGGTACGATCGTATCTGCCATTTTTGCAGGTATCCCTGAAGGAGTTTCGATCGTTTCGTTATTTGTTGCTTCGGCCTTATTGATCATGGCGACGATCACCTGTCAATATGCCGGGGTTTTACGCGATAAAGAAAAACAGATGGGCGAGGATAAACAAGAATCAAGAATGCAAGATATATTATTTTTGGCGTTTATCAATTTGATCTTGATGTCCTTTTATCCTCTGGCCAACTCGATCGGTCTTCGTTCCGCATTAAATCCTGATGGTTTTTCATCCTTGACCTGCATGGGTATTTTAGTTGTCGGCGCTTTTGCCGGTTCTTCCCTTTTTACCTTGATATTGTTAAAAAAAGAGAAAAAGAGCTTTTCCGATATTATGTCTTTGATCTCGAAACGCAAATTGCTCTTTTTAGCATCGATCGCTGCCCTTTGCCATTTTGGTGGTAATGTCCTGCATGCGATCTTGGCCCCGATCGTCAGTGTTGCGATCGCCACAGTCGTCGGTAACAGTTATCATGCGTGGAGTTATATATGGGGACTGATCTATGGCGAATTCAAGGGTACAAGTGCTAAAACCAAGGCTATCTTATTTGGCGGGATCCTTCTTTTTGCCGCCGGGGTTGTCTTGTTGTCGCTCAATAGTATCTAGTTTCTCTGATTCTTAATTTTATACAAAATACCAAAGGACTTGTCTTATATGCAAGATGAGTCCTTTTTAAAGTTAAAAAAGGCAAAAACAAGTTTAAATGTTTGGATAGTTCATTTTGATGATTAAAGATATAAAGGCAGAGCTTTTGTGCTAGAATATAGTTGTAACAACAAGAACTTAAATCATTGATTTTGGAGGATCAGGTATGGCTTCTTTATATGAACTTGGATGTCGGACCTATCAGGGCGCATTTAAGATTGCAATCCCCATTTTGCCTTATCGCGAACCCAAGCTTTTACATAATATGGATGAGCTGATCGGGGTCTTGCGAAAGAAAAAGATCACTTCTTTGATCCTGGTCACTGATGCAGGTCTAGTTAAGACCGGCATGGTCCATGATTTTATTAGACCCTTAGAATACAATGGCATCAAGGTAGCTCTATTTGATAAGACGGTGGCCAATCCGACTATCGCTAATATCTTAGAGGCCAAGAGAATATATGAAGACCATAAATGCCAAGCGATCATTGGCCTTGGTGGCGGCTCCAGCATGGATTGTGCCAAAGGTCTGGGGGCAAAGATCGCCCGGCCAAATATGGATATCCGTAAGATGAAAGGGGTCTTGAAAGTCTTAAAGCCGATTCCATTATTGATCGCCGTGCCAACGACGGCAGGAACGGGCTCTGAGACGACTTTGGCCGCGGTCATCACAGATGAGAAGACGCATTTTAAATATCCGATCAATGATTTTGTTTTGATCCCCAAATATGCCTTGCTGGATCCGAAATTGACGCTGTCTTTGCCCAAGTCTTTAACGGCGACGACGGGTATGGATGCTTTGACGCATGCCGTTGAAGCCTATATTGGCAATTCGACGACCAAGAAGACCAGAGCTCAGGCCTTGGAGGCGGTCAGTTTGATCTTTGACAACCTGAAGAAGGCTTATGATAACGGCAAAGATATCAAGGCCAGAGAAAATATGCTCAGGGCCTCTTATCTTGCCGGATGTGCCTTTACGGTCTCCTATGTCGGCTATGTGCATGCGATCGCTCATTCTTTAGGTGGTAAATATGGCATTGCCCATGGCTTGGCCAACGCGGTCTTACTGCCCTATCTTTTAAAGGCTTATGGGAAAGCGATCTATCCTAAACTCAAAGAATTGGCTTTAGCGGCTAAGGTGGCTGATTATGGCGACGATGAAGAAGCAGCTAGCGCTAAGTTTATTAAAGCGATCGAAAAGATGAATAAAGAAATGGGAATTCCCCCAAAATTAAAAGGGATCAAGGAAGAAGATATTCCTGAACTGGCCAAAAGAGCCAGTAAGGAAGCTAATCCGCTATATCCCGTCCCAGTCTTTATGACTGATAAAGAATTAGAAGCCTTCTATTATGAGGTCAAGGAGTAAGTATGGAACTAGAACAAATTTTAGAGATCATCGAAAGACAGAAAGCTTATTTTAAAAACGGCAGGACACTTGATGTCGATTTCAGGATCGCCAATCTCAAACGCTTAAAACAGGTCATTCTTGAGATGGAAGATGAGATCTATGAAGCGCTGTACAAAGATTTAGGGAAAGGAAAAAGCGAGGCATATTTCTGTGAAGTTGGCATGGTCATCAATGAGATCGACTATATGCTTAGACACATCCGCTCTTTCGCTAAAGATAAAAGGGTACATACGCCCCTGGCCCAATTCCATTCCAAGTCTTTCCGCCGCCCCAGCCCCTATGGTTTAGTTTTGGTCATGAGCCCTTGGAACTATCCCTTTATGTTGACGATGGACCCAGTAGTTGACGCTTTGGCGGCTGGTAATGTCGTCTGTGTCAAGCCCAGTGCTTATTCCCCAGCCACAAGCGAGATCATTGCTAAATTAGCTAAACGGGCTTTTGGCGATGACGTCATGAGCGTTGTAACAGGCGGGCGTAAAGAAAATCAAGCCCTCTTAGATCAGGACTTTGACTATATCTTCTTTACAGGCAGCGTCAATGTCGGCAAGGAAGTCATGTCGCGTGCCAGCCAGCACCTTGTTCCAATTACCTTAGAGCTTGGTGGCAAGTCGCCGGTCTTTGTCGATGAGAGCGCTAATATCGAATTATGTGCCAGAAGACTGGTCTTTGGCAAATATTTGAATGTCGGACAGACCTGTGTCGCTCCTGATTATGTCTTAGTCCATGAAAAAGTACATGCGCGCTTTATTGAAGCGGTCAAAAAGGAGATCCAGCTGCAATATGGCGGCGATATCTTAAATAAGGACGATTATGGAAGGATCGTCAATCTTAAGCACTATCAAAGGATCATGGGGCTTATTAGCCCGGAGAAAGTTGTCGTCGGTGGTTTTGGCGATGAAGAAAAACTAAAGATCGCGCCTACGGTTTTAGACAATGTGACCTTTGATGATCCAGTCATGCAGGAAGAGATCTTTGGTCCGATCATGCCGGTCCTCGTCTATGATGATCTTGACAAGATCATCGACAAGGTACGCGATCTGCCAAATCCCTTGGCGTTATACTGTTTCAGTTCCAATAAGATCAATATCGATAAGATCACGCGGCAGATCAACTTTGGCGGCGGTTGTATCAATGACACCATCATCCATCTGGCAACCAGTGCGATGCCCTTTGGCGGTGTTGGTGAAAGCGGTATGGGCGGCTACCATGGCAAGGTGGGCTTTGAGACCTTCTCGCATTTAAAGAGTATTGTCGATAAGAAGACCTGGATCGATCTGCCCATGCGTTATCGCCCCTACTCGAAAGGTAAAGATAAATTGATTCGAACTTTCATGAAATAGCTTTATTTCATGTGCCTCTTTTAAACTGTTTAGGAAAAGGGGCTGTGTAAAAACTCTGATCAATGATCATGAGCTTACATAGCTCTTTTTTTATAAAAATAAGGCTCAGGGAGTCGAACCCGGAGCCTTTTGGTACAATATCTTTGTTAAGGAGATATTTA
>CALVCF010000064.1 GCA_944325935.1 uncultured Erysipelotrichaceae bacterium
GATCCTATTCAGTTTTCAAAGATCCAAGGCACTGTGTTTAAGAAGTGTTTCCTAAACCGTGCTTATTTATCTTACGCATTTGATAGGTCTAAGTCAATAAGAAATTGCAGGAAATGATGAAAAAATTATCTGAAGCGCTTACATTGGAGGGATATCAATCCACTGCCCCGGATCACGTTAACTAGCTTATTGATATTATTTTTATTTAGCTTCAACTAATCGCTTAGATCATCTAACTCTTTTAAGCTTGCTACATTAAAAGAGAGCGCATTTCCATAATAAAATATATGATCTTTAATACTGTCGTATATTATTAAGATATTTTTAATAAATGGCAAGCTGAGACAAGTTATAATCTAAATATGAAAAAAGATTATTTAGAAAAAGGACTCTCTTTTAAAGAAGTGGAAGATAGGATCAGTCAAGGTCTTGTCAACAGACTTGAAGACAATACGCTTAAGACGCCTAAAGATATTGTTGTTACTAATACTTTTAATCTCTTTAATGCCCTCAATCTCGCCTTGGCGCTTCTAGTGGTCTTGACCGGACGCTATCGCAATATGTTGTTTATGGGTGTGGTGATCGCTAATACGGTCATCGGAATCATTCAAGAGATCAGAGCTTATCATAAATTATATAAGCTGCGCTTGCTCAATGCGCCTCATGCTGTTGTTTTGCGCGATGGCAAACAGGTTAAGATCACTCAAAACGAGATCGTCTTAGATGATCTGGTCAAACTCAGTATCGGCCAGGAGGTCTTAAGCGACTGTGTCATTGAAAAAGGCGCATTGAATGTCAATGAATCCTTGTTGACTGGTGAAAGTGATGATATCGAAAAAGAAGCGGGAGCTTTGGTATATGCTGGCAGTATCATTACAAGCGGAACGGCGCTGGCTAGAGTCACTAGTGTTGGCAAGGATAACTACATAGCTCATATTGTAGAAAAGGTCAAAAGAGAAAAAAGGCAGCCTTCAAGATTGCGCGATGCCCTTGATTTCATCATCAAGACGATCACGATCATCATTATTCCTTTAGGTCTTATTCTTTTTCTTAAACAATTTTATATCTCTGAAGTCGATTTCGACTTCGCTTTACTTCAAAGCATTGCTTCGATGGTCGGCATGATTCCCGAGGGGCTGATTCTTCTAACTTCGATCGCCCTTTCGATCGGCGCTTTGAACCTATCTTTTAAAAATACCTTGGTCCAGGAGCTCTATTCTTTAGAAACCCTGGCCCGGACCGATGTCTTGTGTCTTGATAAAACAGGAACTTTGACAAGTGGGAAAATGCAAGTCTTAGAAATGATCAAGCTGAAAGACTTTGACGAAAGGGTATTCGCCAGTTTGATCCATGCCTTAAACGACCAGAACGCGACCGGCGAAGCTTTGCGCTCTTACTTTAAACAAGCAGATGAACTTTCATTTGAAAAGCTGTTGCCTTTTTCCAGCAAGAATAAATATTCGGGAGCTATCTATAAGGGACATGAATATCTTTTAGGTGCCTATCAATTTATCGCTGATCAAATCATTGATGCAGCAAGAGCGATCATTGATGATAAAGCCCAAAAAGGCCTTAGAGTTCTGGCGCTGGCGATTGATCGCGAGCTTGTGGGATTGTTGATCATCAAGTACGAACTTAGGCAAAATCTTGAAAAAACACTTGTCTATTTTGAAAAACAAGGAGTCACTCTAAATAGCTTCTCGGGCAATGATTAAAAGACGTTCATTGGCATGGCGCAAAGCGTCTGTTTTAAAGACCATACTAAATGCCTGAACTGTTTTAACTTAAAGGAAGCCGAGCTTAAAGCTAAGGCTTTAGATTATGCGATCTTTGCCAGAGTTAATCCCGATCAAAAGATTTGGCTGGTGGAGGCCTTAAAAGAAAGGGGACATGTCGTTGGCATGGTCGGCGATGGGGTCAACGATGTCATGGCCTTAAAGGAAGCAGACTTCTCGATCGCTTTAGGCAGCGCTTGCGACAGTGCTAAAAATATCGCCAATGTCGTTTTATTAGACGATGACTTTAATCATATGAATTCAATCGTTAAGGAAGGACGCCGTGTCATCAACAACATCCAAAGAACCGCCGCTCTTTTTTTGACTAAGACCATTCTTTCGATCGGTCTAGCTCTTTTGACGATCACGATCTTAAAAGAATATCCTTTCTTACCTATACAACTCACCCTTTTGTCGAGTCTTTTGATCGGAATGCCTGCCTTTCTCTTATCTTTAGAACCTAATTACGATCTTGTAAAAGGCGACTTCCTAGCTAATGTTTTGGGCAAGGCCCTGCCCTTTGCCCTAGGCATCATCTTAGCCAGTCTATTTTTAGAGCTTTTAGCCAATCTTGGTTTAATCGACTCTGACCTTTTATCGACAATGACAACCTTGACTTGCGCTTTCATCATGCTGGGCAATATCTGTTCTGTCGCTTTGCCCTTTAATCTTTTTAGAGGCATCGTCTTTCTCTTGTCTTGTCTTGGTCTAATGTTTGCTTTTAGTTTTTTAAGAGATATCTTTTATCTTGAAATGATCACATTTTTTGAAATGATCATTTGTCTTTTGACGGCTGGGCTTACCCTTGTTTTGATCTATTTTCTTCATCGCTTGAAATTATTAAAGAAAGTGATTGCCCGAATTGATGAGCTCTATTAAGCATTTCATTCGAAAATAGATCGAATTTATCTATAATTAAGGAAAAGGAGATTTTTTATGAAACATGAACTTTTGATCATCGGAGGCGGACCGGCCGGTATCAGCGCCTCGTTATATGCTAAAAGAGCCAATATCGATACTGCGGTTATCTATTTAAAGGATACCGCTTTAAAGACGGCTCACATGATCGATAATTACTATGGAACACCACACATCACAGGTGAAGAGCTCTTTTTAAAGGGCTTGGACCAGGCAAAAGAGATGGGGGTCAAGCTCTATGAAGAGGAAGTCCTCGATATTATTTGGGATGATGGTTTTAAGGTGCTGGGCGCACAAAATGAATATAGTTCCAAAGCTTTGATCTTAGCTACTGGCGCCAAACGCAATATCCCAGGCATCAAAAATTATAAAGAATACGAGGCGCGGGGCTTGTCTTATTGCGCGACCTGCGACGGCTTCTTCTATCGCCAAAAAAAGGTTGCCGTCTTGGGCGAGAGCTCTTACGCCTTGCATGAAGCAGAATACTTGGCCAATATTGCAAGTGAAGTCTATATCCTGACTAATGATCGTCCCTTAAAAGAAGCCCGTCTTAGCTCTTTTAAGATCTATGATCAAAAGATCGATCATCTATTCGGCGAAGACAAACTGGAAGGCGTCAGCTTCACGGATGGCACAAGCTTGCAGATCAGCGGGATCTTCGTTGCCGAAGGAATCGCCGGATCTTTGGACCTGGCGCGCAAACTGGGCGTTATTGTCACAAGCGACAATCAGATCGAGGTAGATGACGATATGCAGACTAATATCCCTGGCCTTTATGCCGCCGGTGATCTTGTCAAGGGCATGAAACAGGTTGCCAAGGCCGTATATGATGGAGCTAAGGCAGCTAATAGCGCCATCGCCTTTAGAAAAAGAAAATAAAAGATATCTGACAAATCGATTATTTTTGCTTTGCCCTTATAGCAGATGGTGGAGAATAAGAATTCTTCAATAACTCTATAGGGCTTTTATTTTGCAAGCATCAGACACTTCAGGCAACAGCCATATAAATAATAAAAGGGGCTGTGTAAAAACTCTGATCAATGATCATGAGCTTACATAGCTCTTTTTTTATAAAAATAAGGCTCAGGGAGTCGAACCCGGAGCCTTTTGGTACAATATCTTTGTTAAGGAGATATTTA
>CALVCF010000065.1 GCA_944325935.1 uncultured Erysipelotrichaceae bacterium
CTGCTTCACAATTCTTCAAAATTATATGAAAAATTGTTGTCAATTTGTTGTCAACTCGGATTTGAGATGCCGAAAACCCTTGATTTTACTGGATTTTTTAGTCCAGAGGCTTCATTGTCGGGAACAATAAGACTTCGCGGATCGATTCGACCTCTGCCATCAACATGACCAAGCGGTCGATTCCAATACCGATCCCGCCGGTTGGAGGAAGGCCATATTCTAATGCTTCAACATAGTCAACATCCATCTCGCTGGCTTCATCATCGCCTAAGGCTTTGAGTTTTAATTGATTTTCAAAACGTTCTCTTTGATCGATCGGATCATTTAATTCACTGAAGGCATTGGCGTATTCCACTCCAGCAATATAAAGTTCAAAACGCTCAGTAAAGCGCTCATCCTTCGCTTTTTTGGCCAGTGGTGAAATCTCGATTGGATGACCATAGACAAAAGTTGGCTCAATGAGATCTTCTTCGCATAATTCCTCAAAAAGCTTATTGATGATGTGGCCATAGTCCATCTCATGTTTTTCTAGTTCGATCTTATATTTTTCAGCTACTTCCAAGACTTCTTCAAAACTTGCCTTCTTTAGATCGACTCCAACTTTCGCACTGACGGCGTCGGTCATCTCTAGACGCTTGAAGGGTCCTTTTAAAGAGACTTTATGACCATTTACTTCAACTTCTTCTTTATTGATGTTTTTGGCGACATATGAGAATAAACCTTCAGCCAGATCCATCATGCCATACATATCAGAGTAGGCGATATATGCTTCAACTGTCGTGAATTCCGGATTGTGTTTGGTATCCATTCCCTCATTTCTAAAAAGTCGTCCGATCTCGTAGACACCTTCCATTCCACCGACGATCAAGCGCTTTAAAGGCAATTCAGTAGCGATCCGCAGATAGAAATCACGATCTAGGGTGTTGTGATGAGTAACAAAAGGTCTGGCGGCTGCTCCACCTAAGATCGGCTGCAAGACAGGGGTCTCTACTTCTACTAAACCCTTATCATCTAGATATTTTTGGATCAGACGAATGATGCGCGGACGCAGAAAAGCGATCATCCGGCTTTTTTCGTTCATGATCAAGTCGACATAGCGCCTTCTATATCTTTCTTCCACATCTGTCAGACCATGGAATTTTTCTGGTAATGGTCTTAATGATTTGCTTAGGTGAATGTACTTTTCACATTTGATCGACAGCTCACCCGAATCAGTCTTGATGATCTGTCCTTCAATGCCGACGATATCACCAAGATCGTTCAACTTAAAAACCTCGTAGACTTCTTCACCTACAACATTTTTATTGACGACGATTTGGATCTGGCCATCGCGGTCTTGGATGTGCATAAAACCAAGCTTGCCCATTCTTCTTTTGGACATGATCCTTCCCGCTACACTGGTATGGATATTTAAGGCCTCGAGTTCTTCTTTGGTCTTATCATTATATTCTTCTTTTATTTTTTTGGAGTGATCCTTGACTTCATATGCTTGCCCAAAGGGAGCGATCCCCATTTCTTCTAGTTTTTTTAACTTCTCACGACGCACCAACATCTGATCGTTTAGTTTTTCTTCCATTAATAAAAACTCCTTTCTTTAGCTATCTAATAATACACGATTTAAGCCATATTTTATATGTTTTTACGATACTAGTCCCAATTTCTTAAAGGCTTTATAAAAACCATCTCGATCGACTGGATCTGTCATGATATCGGCATACCTTTTGACTTCGTCGCTAGCTTGACCCATCGCGATCCCGATCCTAGCCTTTTCTAGCATCATGATATCGTTCATACTATCGCCAATAGCGATCGTGTCTTCCATTTTGATATATCCAAGCCCAGCCATCATCTCGATCGCCGAGCCCTTGGAATAACCTTTAGGGCTTGCTTCACAAGATGCGATCGTATTGATTGGAGAAAGACAAAAATCAAAGTATTCAAATAATTCTCTTCTAAAGCGATAGTGATTTTCAATATTATCCAAATTTGTCTCACACATCATCTTATAGATCTTTTCACCTTTATATTCTTCTTTTTTGATCCAATAAATATAAGAGCTGTCCTGAAAAAGATTGGTGCTATGGTAAACCCGATCATATAGCAAAGGGGCGCTGTAGCCATGATCGCGACACTCAAAGGTCAGCTCGATCTGATATTTTCGCGCCATTTCACTGATCTTTTCAAATTCATATGAGGTAAAGGGGCGATCGATGATATTGCGTCCGCGATAATAAACATCAGCCCCAAGCGAACAGATATATCCGTCATAATCGATCCCGTTTTCGATTTTTGCGCTCCTATAAGCCCGGCCCGAACAAATAAAAAGCTGATTATTCTTTTTGAGTTCTTTTAAACATTTTTGGGTACTTTCAGGAATACAGGCATGGGCGTGATCAATGATCGTCCCATCGACATCTAGGAATATATACTTCATAATTCACCTTCCGTTTTAGATATTATCAAAATTCACCACATTTTTAAATGCGCAAAAGTGTCGATAAAATGTGGATTTTTCTGCTTTGCGACTTATATAAAACAAACTTATCAACATAAAAACCAAAATCAACTTTGCCGCTTATCAACATGGTGTTATTTATGTGGATAAGTTAAATATACCCTTTAAATAAGGCATATTTTAAGTATCTAAGATCACCTGTTGATGTGGATAAATTATATTTTATCAACACTATCAACACTTTTTTGGAATGTGGATAACTTATCAACTAATTATCCACATTTTTATTTTGTTGATAAGTGTGGATAAGTGAGATTTAATCTTTATTTAAGATAAATTTCAGGTATTCAACAGATGTTGAATAAGTTAAAAAGGCAATTTTTTCGCTGGTAATGTGCGGATGATGCTCCTATAATTAATCCTGCATACAGGTTAAATTATGATTTCAAATGAATATTATTTAGAAAATATTTGGAAGAGGACGGTCGATATGATCATCGAAAATCGTCTGATCCCTTATGAGACAACTAAAACGATCCAAAGTGACAGCAAACTTGTTAAATTATCCGACGATGAGGCTGTCATTCTTTGCGATCTTTTTATAAATCAAGTCATCATTTCCCAATCTTTAACGCAGTTTGAAGAAGCTTTAAAGGATGTAATCGGATATCACATTCCTATTAAGGTTGTCTTGAAATCGGAATATGAGACCGATAAAGACAGCAATGAACTAAGAGCTAAAGGCTATGTCAATACCAGGATCGATCCTCGCTTCACTTTTGAAAGCTTCGTTGTAGGACGCTCTAACATCCAATCACAGGTATCTGCTTTAGCAGTCGCCTCTAATCCTGGAATGGCCTATAATCCCTTATTTATCTATGGTAATTCCGGGCTTGGCAAGACGCATCTTTTAAACGCGATCGCCAACCGTGTTCTTGAAAACGATCCCGATTTTAGGATCGGTCTTATTTCGGGACTTGATTTTGTGGAAGGGGTAGCTTCCTCGATCAAAAAAGGGCGGATCGATGAATTTAAACAAGAATTCTACTCTTTAGATATCCTACTAGTTGATGATATCCAATTTATCGCCGGCAAAGAAAAGACGCATGAGATTTTCTTTTCGATCTTCAATGAACTGGTTAACAACCGCAAACAAGTTGTCTTGACCAGCGATCGAATGCCAAAAGATATCAAAGGTCTTGAAGAAAGAATCATCTCGCGTTTTAATCAAGGACTTAACGTCAATATCGAGGTACCTGAATATGAGACGAGCTTCAATATTTTAAAAAGGAAACTCGAGGGTAATGAAACAGCGGTCGATGACGATGTGTTGGCCTATATTGCCACCAATTTCTCGCAAGATGTCCGACAGCTTGAGGGTGCATTGAATCGCTTGTTGTTTTATACGATCACCTTTTGTCCGGTCGACCATATCACGATCAAAGAAGCCTATGAAGCTTTTAAGGATCAAGCCCCCTTAGCTAGAGCAAGTGAACTCAGTATCGATATCATTAAAAAAGTCGTCTGCGATTACTATGGTATCTCCAAACAGCAGATCAATTCTAAAATACGCACTAAAAATATTGCGGTGCCGCGCCAAATTGCGATGTATCTTGCGCGCAAGCTCTTAGACTTATCTTATAAAGATATCGGTTATTCCTTTGGTAAACGCGATCACTCGACCGTCATCAGCGCTTGCGATAAAGTGGAAGAGAAGATCAAGAAGGACAACTTATTCTCCAATACGATCAACGATATAGAATTACACATCAAAAAATAAACATTCTTTACCACCTTATCCACAACAAAAAATAGTTATAGATCCCATAAAATAAAGGTTTCTTGGACTTATCAACTTATCAACACCCCTAATAGTAATAAGATATAAATATAAAACAATAAAAGGAGGCCCCTTATGCAATTCAGCATCAATTCATCAATCTTAGCCGAAACACTCAATATTGCCAACAAAGCTATTTCCAGCTCATCGCCAGTACCATCGCTTTTAGGTATCTATATCGAAGCTTTAGACAATAGTTTAAGGATTACCACTTCTAATGATAAGATATCGATCAAGACGATTGTTAAATCGGAAGCTGGTCTAGAAATCATAGATAATGGCAGTTTATTGATCAGTGCCAATTACTTGAATGAAATCGTTCGTAAGATCGATGGCAAACAAATCAAGTTTGAAACGATCGATGGCACCTTGACTTGTATCTCTGGTGACAAAGCAGAATTTAAGATCAATGGTTTAGATCCTCGTGATTATCCAGCAATCGATTTTGAAGCACATAGCAATTTTGAAAAAGTATCTTTAAAAACTTTGATCAATCTTACAAAAGCTACCTCTTTTGCGACTAGCGACAAAGAGACAAGACCAGCCCTTTGTGGTGTTAATCTCAAATACAGTGATGAGGTTTTGATGGCCACTGGAACTGATTCTTATCGTTTGGCACAGGTCAAAGTTTCTTTTAGATCACCGATCCCCTTTAATATTACCGTTCCAACCAAAGCCCTAAGCGATCTATCGACCGTCTTTGATGAAAACGACGATGTCAAAATGGCAATTGAAAACAATCGCATGTTGTTTAAGGATGAAAAGACGACCATGGTCGTTCGTTTGATCGAAGACGCTTATCCTGAGACTAAACAATTAATACCGGCAAGCTTTAGCCAAAATCTAAAAATCGATCGCAATTTATTGCGTTTTGCGGTCGATCGTGCCACTTTGATCAATGCCGAAGGAAAAAATGTTGTCCGTCTTGAGATAACAAACGAAAGGGTTCGTGTAACTTCCTTGTCACGCCAGATCGGATCTTCAGAAGAAAGTGTGCCGTGCGTTTCTTATGAAGGAGACCCCTTAACTATTTCTTGCAGCGGCAAGTATCTCTATGATGCCCTTAGCGCCTTGCAAAGTGAAAATGTTATTTTATATTTTAGAGGTGAATTAAAACCGATCATCATCAAAAACGAAGAAGATGAATCGATAGTCCAACTCATCTCTCCGGTCAGATCTTACGAGTGATCTCAAGCCCTCAAAGTGAGGGTTTTATTTTATTTTTCTTAATAGATCGTTTATTTTTAAAAGTTCATCTTGTTCATCCAATAATACGTAAATACCCCTTTAATAAAACTCAAACAATTATTCATCCTATATAAAGTCTGCGCTTTATTGACAAGTTTTGTACTAACGATCTTACTTGTAGTTTGTCTTTCACAAAAAGTCTTTGTGAATGTTAACTTTTCTAATAACGAGACACTTTTTATGGTACTAATACTATTTGTAATATTAAGTATTTATCTAGTTGATATGATCTTTAAACTCAGTAAAGTCCAACGATCCAAGATCGGCCTAGAACTCAAAGAGGCTAAATTAGATCATTAAAACAAGATTTATCTTTCTATATTTTGATCAGCGATGTGAAGTAATAAAAACCTCTAACATAACACCTATTCAAACAAAGCGGATCTAGATAAGTACATATACCTTTTAAAGCAGCTGTGGTCTATATTGTGTTTTGCATCTGTTTTTTGTTTAGTTTATTAAAATAGACGAAATCGTCTACTTTTAGTTGACGAACTGATAAATGATGCTAAACTAATATACAGACGAAATCGTCTATATTATTGGAGGTCATATGTCAGTAGTTATTGCGTTTTTATGTTTAGTAGCTTCGATCATTATAGCTTTTGTCGGCGGTAAACTGATTACCAAGATCAAATTACCAGCCATTTTGGGTTGGCTTATCGTTGGAATGATCATTGGGCCGCACGCCTTAGGACTTCTAGGCAATGAAGTCCTTGAGGCAGAATGGTTTATTGTCTTAGTTTCAATCTTTGAATGTCTTTTTGGAATTATGATTGGGACAGAGATTATTTTTAAAGATCTTAAAAAAGCGGGGTCACAGATCATAGTTACAACGATCACCGAGTCTTTAGGTACCTTTTTGGTAGTTAGTTTAGTCTTTGCGATCGTCTTTTATTTTTCTAATATTCCATTATATCTAGCGTTTATCTTTGGAGCGATCGCCCTGGCAACAGCACCAGCTCCTTCGCTGTCGGTTGTTAGGGAGTTTAAAACAGACGGCCCAGTCACCAAGACCTTGATCCCAATGGCAGCTTTAGATGATCTTGTAGGAGCCTTAGTCTTTTTCACTACAATCTCATTAGTTTCCAGTCATTTCAGCAGTGGTAATGTCTCGATCATCTCCATGATCATTTTGATCTTCGCCCCTGTTGTCATCGGCGCCATTATAGGTTTTATCAGCGCTAAGATCTTAGAACATATCAAATCCGATCTTCTTTACACTATAACCTTTGTTGGTCTACTCGTTTTTTCGGCAGTGTTAGGCCTCTTCATCAATACAAAAACAGGCAGCAACATTATTAATTTCATGTTGCTGGGCATGGCTTATTCCACTGTTGTCGCAAATATGATCACCAAAGAAAAAATAGATATGCTTTTGAAATACTTAAATCCTTTGCTTGGTGTGGCTATGATTACTGTCATTTTGGATCTAGCGGCACCACTAGATTATCATTTGATCTTCTCGGCAGGTCTATTTACAGCCATCTATATTATTGCCAGGGCAATTGGTAAATATTCTGGTGCCTATTTCGGGGCTAGCATCACCCATGCCCCTGAAACTGTTAAAAAGTATCTCGGTTTTACTCTTTTACCACACTCTGGTGTTTCTTTAGTCTTTACTGGCATCGCCTCTTCAATATTGGAGGGAGTTGACCCAAGTAGTGCTACAATAATACAAGGAACAATTGCCGCAGCTGCTGTTATCAACGAGGTCATTGCGATCTATGTTGCGAAAAAAGGATTTGAGTGGGCTGGTGAATTATACCTGGGAGCGAAGGATGAAACAAGCAGAACGTAAAAGAAAAAGTATCGAAGAAATATATCAAGCCGCTCTTTGCGAATTTGCTAAAAAGGGCTATGAAAATACCAATATTGAAAACATCTGTAAAGAACATCATATTTCCAAGGGAATGATGTATCACTATTTCCACAGCAAAGATGAATTGTTCATGCTTTGTGTGAAAAGGATCTTTAACGATCTTGAAGACTATTTAAAAATGACGATACCATCGATCAGACAAGATGATTTTCTACAAGCGATCAGAACCTATCTTTTAAAAAGAGAAGACTATTTTAAAGACCATCCTGAACAAAGAAAGGTCTTTGAGAAAGCATTATTTAATGCGCCAACCAAATTAAAAGATGAGATCATTAAGGCCCGCCATTCTTTAAAAGAACTAAATCGTCAGTTTATTCTCTCTTCTTTAGATCGCTTAGAATTGAAAAAGGGTATTGATAAAGAAAAGGCTTTAAAGTATTTCGATGTGATTGATTATAAATTTAAAGACATGCTGTTGTTGTATGTAGATAAAAATGAAGAGTTAGATTTGGTGGATGCATTTGATTCTTATAACGAACTATTAAATATGTTTGTCTTTGGAATCGCAAATAAGTAATCAGCTTTTCAATATTATTTAAACCAATTAAAAATACACCCTGTGTAATAAAGCACAGGGTGTAGTGTCATTATGATTTATTTATTGTATTTTCTTTTATGGCGATAAAAGACCATCGCGCTTAGGGCAATGCCTGTTATACATAGCGTTTCAAGCCTTGAGGCTATGTTGTTATATAGAGTATCAGGAATCTCTACTTCAAGAGTAGGTATAACAACTGTTTCTTTTTGATGACCGCAGATGGTACATTCTTCATGTTTAAGACCGGTACTAGTACTTGTCGCTTCTTTATCAATGACCCACTTGTAGCTATGAGCAGCCTGATCTAAGATCGCACCACATTCGCAGACATGATAATGACCATTATCATCATAATGCCAGATTCCAGTAGAGCTATGCTCACTCAGTCTAGGAATAATAATATCTTCCATGCTTAATTCATTAAGTCCTGAGCCATGTTCATAGCATTTATCACAATAGCTGCAATACCAGTATTCGATATTGCCGTCTTCTAAATGAGTAGGATCTTTAGCTTCGATATAATCCATATCGTGTCTGATAGAACTATATACCTCGTATGGTACTCTGTTTTCGTATGTACCATCTTCACTGGTATATCTGATGGAAGTCTTTAGAGTTGATGGTGTAGCAGCACTAAGACCATCTTTCAGTCTGATCGTTAGGGTTGCTTCTTCATTTGGTTTTAAGACTGTTTTATCTAAGGCGATATCAAACTCACTACCACCGCTTCCATAATACGCTATTTTGATCGTCTGATTACCGGTGTTTTTGATCGTTATCGTTTTAGGGTCTTGAGGTTCATAACCTTCGATTAAAGAAGGGAATTTTACTATGTTAGGGGTAAGTGAAACAGAATAGACAAGAGTATCATCAACCGTAATAGCCAATTGCCTGGTCTTCATGCCATAAGCATTTTCAGCTGTTATGGTAAATGTATTAGAGCCGGCAACAGTAGGAGTACCACTAATTTCACCTGTATTCTTGTTTAAGCTTAAACCAGCAGGCAAGTTGCCGTTGCTGATACTCCATTTAATCGGTTCAGTTCCATCAGCTGTAAGTTTTTGCTCATAGTATGTTCCTACAGTACCGTTTGGCAGGCTTGTGGTTGTAATTGTTGGTGTATACTTCACATTGTCGCCTAAGCTGTTCTTAATATTATCATCAACCATACCGCCGTCTACGATCACATTATGGCCATTAGCATCCAGGCTTGCTCCATCATCCAGCGTCAGGCTCTCGCCCTCGCCGATCTCCAAATCCTCCTGCAAGGTCACATTACCGTACACGGTGCCGATGCCGTTATCAAAGACAATACCTGTACCGGAAGGAGTCACAGGACTGGAATACGTTGTAATCCCTCCATCGCCACCGCTGGCTTTCACAATGGAGTTGCCTCTGACGTTCAGGCTGGGCGTGCCGGAGCCGGAGCCGCTGCCGCCAAACGCAAACCGAATTCCTGCAACACTATTGCCATTTCCGTCAGTTGTCAGGCTGCCGCCCTCCACAGACAGAGATGCATTAGAACTTTCGCCAGATTGTATCATAATACCATCGCCCCAGTCGGTCACTGTTGCTTCGGCTGCTGCATTTTGGATACTCAGGGTGGCATCGCCGCTGTTGCTCTGAATCCTGATTCCATTTTGAAAGCCAGAGGTAGTCAGACTACCGTTGCCCGTAATAGTTAGGTTGGCTGTACCGGTAGTAGAGGAATGCGCAAGCACATAAATCCCTATGCTGACGTCATCTATTGTATTGTCGCCCTCCAACGTGATAGTCAACTCCGCATCGCCGCTCTGATTGAGCACGCCGATAGCCACGTCAGAGATGAAAGAGTTGGTTTCTGCAGACACACCTTTTTTAATGGTAGCATTGTGCAATGTCAGGATATTGTCTTCTGCGTCATAATGGATATAGCTGTCCGATGGTATTCCTGCACCTGAATAAGCGGTGACGTTTCCTTCGCTGTCTGTCGTCCAGTAGCCGGTAGAAGAGATTTCTACACCACCTACATAAAGCACCTGTCTGTCTGGCACGGCCGCCAGCACCGTGGTCGGCAGTAGTCCTAAGCACAGTACCAGAATCATGCACAGGCTTAAAATTCGTTTTTTCATGTTACTCGCTTCCTTTCCATTACATATGTTTTTAATGATGTTCTTATAGTGTTTAGTTGAAGTAAGAGATATTCCTCATCCTCAAACAGTGCATAGTGGACACAGGCTCTGACAAAGATGTAGATCATACCTTGGATAAAATCTACCGGCATCCCCAACTTCCCCGAAAGCAACACGGCGTATTGATGAT
>CALVCF010000066.1 GCA_944325935.1 uncultured Erysipelotrichaceae bacterium
GCATATAATATGATCGGTTTTTGATCGACGACCTGCGGATTCAAAGATCCAATCAAAACCAGGTGATAGGCACTTTTTTGGTCATCGAAACGCGGCCACAAGACTCCTGGTGTATCTAAAAGCTCAATATCTTCAAATAATTTGACCCACTGCAAAGATCTGGTCACACCCGGTCTATTTTCCACCCTTAAAGCCTTTCTTTTAATACAGCGATTGATAAGAGTCGACTTGCCGACGTTAGGGATACCGGCAATCATGACCCTGAGTTTCTTATTGCGGATACCGCGCGCTTTCGCCTTCTCGATCTTTGCTTGAAGCATCTGACGAATCTTTTTGGACAAAACATCGCGCACATCATTTTTATTAGCGTCTAAAGCTAGTGCTTCCTGGCCTTTTTGATGGTAAAAGTCGATCCATGCCTGGGTGCGCTTTTCATCCGCAAGGTCAGCTTTTGATAAAATGATCAAATGAGGTTTTTGATTGACCATCTGATTGATGATCGGATTGGCACTAGCATATGGGGCCCGCGCATCTCTAAGCTCGATCAAAAGGTCGACGTGCGAGAGATTCTCGACCATTTGTCGACGTGCTTTTTCCATGTGGCCAGGGTACCAGTTAATGTTACCTTTTTGTAAAGTATTTTCTTCGTTTGCCATTACAATCACTTCCTCTTACATCCATTTTTTAGTACAGCATATGTCTAATTATACAAAGTACTATTGTAATTATAAGCTGTTTTCTATTTTATCTAAGCTGTATAGCCTGCTCTTTCAAGCAGTTTTTTGGCCTGCATCAAAATTCCTAATTCACGCCTTTTGATCAATCTTCCAAGCTTAGTACCAGAACAAGACTCGTATGCACTAAGAGCTTCTTGATAAGTTAGTTTTAATACAGATAAGTGAAAGGATTCTAACTCAGCTTTTGTTAAGTGTCTTTCTTTGAAAGATTTGATCACTCCTAGAAAATAATGGTTGATATTGTGACGATGTATTAAATTGTAATAATCACTGACTACGCCTATTTTACATAAAATATCAACTTCAACACCTAATTCTTCGCCTAATTCCCTTCTAACTGCAGTAAGAAGATCTTCACCCTTCTCTACACCACCGCCAGCCGTTTCGATCAAAGTTACCTTGCCGAATTCATCATCTCTTTCCACTCTCACAAAGTAAAAGAAAGCGTCTTTATCAACTACGATCGCCCGTGCGATCTGACGATCATGGTCGATATAATCAAAGGGCCATTCCTCGTCTTTTAATTCCAAATATAATTCATCTAACATATCGATCTCACTTTAAATATATTCATATTCTGCTCAAAAGCTAAGGCAAGTCCATAAAGATAGTCTTTTCTTTTTAACTTCAAAATCCAGGAGGCTGGTATTGAATCCAAACCATAAATGATACCCGCCATCGAACCAGCGATTGCTGCGATCGTATCGGTATCTTCGCCAATATTAGCTGCCTTCAAAAGAACATCCTTGAGATTATCATTATTTAAAAGCAGCCATAAACAACATTCAAGCGTATCAACGACATAGGCGCTGGATCTGATCACCTCATTGGAACACTTGCCGATATCAGCTTGCAAGATCCTTTTAAAAGCGCGAAGATCTTGTGAATCAAAACAGGAATAATCAAGTTCTTTGATTCTTTGATAAGCCACTCTTTTATCAAGACCTTCTAAAAGATAGATAACATACCTGACATAGATATAGCAAGCTAGAATACTAATATGGTGCGCGTGCGTTAGGCTTGAAAGCTCAATCGTGAGTCTGATCAATGCCTTTTCATCAATGCGCGAATAAAAGCCATATAAAGCAAGCGGCAGGATCCGCATCAAGGAGCCGTTTCCGTTATCATATATCCCCTTTGCTCCACATTCCAAAGGCTTTACACCTTCCGCAAAATTCAAAAGAGCCTTTTTAGTTGTCTTTCCCACAGCAAACACCAGGCCGGTCGCTGTATACTCGCCTTCAGTGATCCATTTGAGCCAGCGCCTCATAATATCATCGTAATCGAAACGGCAACAACTATTAAAAGAATCAAGCGTAGCCGCTAACATAGCTGTATCATCTGAAAAAGTGCCTTCGGAAAGGTTTGGGGAAGAGCTTGAAATCATATCGGTGATCGGATCTTTCAAAAGTTCTGCTCTTGATTTAAATTCTGAAGGTACTCCCAAGGCGTCGCCGATCGCAAAAGCTATTATCGCATCAACGCATTTAGACATATCGCCTAATGGACACCGAGTTCGTCGAAGGGAAATAAAACTAAGATCCCCTTGGCGATGATCTCATCTTTTTTAAAGGCTGGATCTTCATAGGCGCGCGAGTCTTTGGAAACATTGCGATTATCACCCAAAACAAAGTATTCGTCTTCACCCAAGGTCACTGTATATCCATCGGGCAACTCCAAACTTTTTTCATTAGCGTAATAGGCGTAAGGGTCACTCAGCAGCTCGCCATTGACATAGATATCGATGCCGTCAAAAGTCAAAGTCTCGCCCGGCAAACCAATGACCCTTTTAACGATCTTATCGTTTGTCTTGTCAGAATCGATAACGACGACATCATAACGATCGATCCCCAAAACTAAAGATATCTTACCCGCAAATCCAAATTCTCCATCTTCAAGATTGGGATACATAGAAGACCCTGAGACCGTTACTGGCATTGCAATAAAAAAATAAATCACAAAGACGATGACCAAAGATACACCAATGGTCTTGACAAATTCAAGGACGGTATTTTTGATATTCATAAAAAGATTATAAAACTTTTAAAATAAAAAAGCCACTATATAGTGGCTTAGCGAACTTCCTTAAGACGAGCTGATTTGCCAGAACGTCCGCGTAAGTAATAAAGACGTGCTCTTCTAACCTTACCTTTACGAACGACATGGATGTTTTCAACAAGTGGTGAATGTAAAGGGAAAGTTCTTTCCACACCGACACCTGAAGATAACTTACGAACCGTGAAAGTCTCCCCGATCCCTGAACCTTTAACGCGGATAACAACACCTTCAAAAGCCTGGATACGAGACTTATTACCTTCTTGAATTCGAACATCAACTCTGACTGTATAACCCGGGCGAACATCTGGGCGATCAGTCTTAAGTTGCGCCTTAGTAATTTCGCTAACTAAATTTAAGTTCATTACTTTACTCCTTTTCTAACAATCTCAATCGATATTCTTAAGATCACGTCTCAGCGGAATATCGAAGTTTCGCTTGAATATAATAGCACAAAAATCTAATAAATGGCAAATAAATAATATATTATGATCTAGTTTTTTCCAAAGTGTCGCAATGTTTGATCGATCCGCTAAACTGCAGCGGTGCACCACAATATTGGTTACATCTAGATCAAACAAAAGTTAATCAAGATAAAGGTCAAGATAAGTTCGATAACTCTGGCATTGTTAAAGCGTTTTGTATTTCAAAACTTTTCTAGATTCAAAAAACGATTCTATTTACTAGTTTTGTTCGCCCTCTTCTTTCAAGGCTTCTTCTAACAGGATCTTTTCTTGCACGGTCAAAGGCCTTTTTTCAAACAGGTCTTTTCGATAGCGATAGGTATCTAAAAGAGCCATCTTTTGTCGCCATTTTTTAATATTGGCATGATGCCCGCTCAATAAGATGCTGGGTACATATTTATTGTCATAGACCTCAGGCTTTGTATATTGTGGATATTCTAAGCGATAGTTGTCATAGGATTCTTCCATTAGCGAGTCAGGATTGATCGCATCATTTAAAAGCCTGATGATCGCATCGGAAATGACCAAAGACGCCAACTCTCCTCCGCTTAAGATATAATCGCCCAAGGATACTCTTTCATCAATATAGTCTTCGACCCTGGCATCTACCCCCTCGTAGTGACCGCAAATAATAATGATGTGTTCTTTTTTAGCTAATCTTAAGGCATCCGCCTGTGTAAAAGGCTTTGCTTTGGGAGAAGTTAAAAGAACATAAGAATCATCTTTTCGGCATGCCTTTAAGGCCCGATCGATCGGTTCTACCTGCATCAGCATCCCAGCTCCGCCGCCATAGGGGGCGTCGTCGACATGACGGTGCTTATCCAGGGAATAGTCCCGGATATCGAGCACTTCGATTTCAAAGACCTCTCTGGATTTAGCTTTCGCAATGATCGAATGATCAAAATATGACTCGATCAAGTCTTTAAAAAGCGTTAAGATCGTAATTTTCATAATAAGCCCTCGATCTTATTGATCGATATTTTCTTATGTTCTAAATCAACTTCTTTGATAAAGACATCCATGACAAAGGGTACCAGAGCCTTTTTTTGATTGTTTAAAGACAATCTCAGGTAATTATAGCTTACCCCTTCTTCCACATTTTGGACCTTGCCGATCAATTGATCTTCTTCATAAACGTCAAGCCCGACAAGATCACTAAAATAATACTCGCCCTCATTTAAAGGCAAGACATCAGCTTTGTCCTTGTATAGTTCATAGCCCTTGTATTGCTCGACCTTATTAATGTCATCCATATTTTCAAATCTTATCAGCAAGCGGCCTTTATGATAACGCCTGTCTGTGATCTTTAGAGCTAAAAACTCTTTACCAATTTTGAGATAAACAAAAGATCCAATCGTAAAACGCTCATCGATAAAATCCGTGTATGTGTCGATCTTGACCTCACCTTTTAAACCGAAGGTCGTAGCGATCTTTCCTATCAATACATATTCCATAATCTTAATAAAAAAGAGTGAAGAAATTCACCCTTAAATTGCTTCAAAGCGAATATTGATCCGCTTATGGTTGATCTTGCCGGCAACCTGCATCATCGAACGGATCGACTGTGCCATCATGCCTTTTTTGCCGATCAAGCGACCAAGATCGTTATTTGGTGCATAAATGTAAAGCACGATCTCATTTTCTTTCATGCTTTCCATCTGCTTTACCATGACCGCATCAGGCTCGCTACATAAAGGACGAACGATATCAATCAAAGTTTTTTCGTAATTGATCTCTGCCATTATTTGCTTGCCTTTTTCGCATCAGTATACTTTTTCATGATGCCTTCTTTTGACAAAATGCTGCGAACCGTATCAGAGGGTTGAGCACCGTTATTTAACCACTTTAATACTTTTTCTTCATCGATATTAACGATTGCAGGATTTGCAGTGGGGTTGTAGGTACCAACTACTTCGATATTGCGTCCGTCACGTCTTGCACGTGAGTCAGCAGCGACGATTCTATAAAATGGAGCTTTCTTCGCACCCATGCGTAAGCATCTTAATTTTACTGCCATTTCCAATTACCTCCTTTAGCCTCTAGATTATAAACAGAAGGCAAAAGCTCTGTCAAGTATTTTTACTTGACTAACCAAATAAACCGCCAAAGCCACCGCCTCTTAAGGACGACATCTGTTTCATCATCTTCTTCATGCGATCATATTGATTGATCAAGCGATTGACGTCATTGATCGAAGTTCCAGAGCCTTGCGCGATTCTTCTTTTGTGCGAATTACGCATGATCGAAGGATCTTCCCTTTCTTCCTTGGTCATCGATTGGATGATCGCCTTGACCTTGACAAGCTGTTTGTCGGCATCGGTATTCTCGATCTGCTTGGCCATATCGCCCATGCCAGGGATCATTTTCATCAGCGAAGCAATCGGTCCCATTTTTTGAGTGGCCTCTAATTGTTTCAAAAGATCATCCATCGTAAATTTACCTGACATAAAGCGTTTAGCGCTGCGTTCAGCTTCTTTTTCGTCGAATTGCTCCTGAGCTTTTTCAACAAAACTGACCACATCGCCCATACCTAAAATCCTTTGGGCTAAACGATCAGGGTGAAAGGCTTCAAGATCATCTACCTTCTCACCTACCCCGGTGAACTTGATCGGAACACCAGTCATAGCTTTGACCGATAAAACACCGCCGCCTTTAGAATCGCCGTCAAACTTCGTAACGATCAAACCGCTGACATTCAACAGATCATGGAATGTTTTGGCGACATTGACGATATCTTGACCAGTCATTGCATCTACAGTCAATAAGATCTCATCAGGTACGATCATTTCTTTGAGCTTAAAAAGCTCATCCATGAGTTCATTATCGATATGCAAACGCCCGGCGGTATCAAAAAGCACAACATCATAAGCTTCCCTTTGAGCATATGCCAAGGCATCCTGAGCAATTGTCAAAGTGCCTTTGGCGATATCTTCATGAAAGACATCGACATCGATCATTTCACCAAGAGTTACAAGCTGGTCGACCGCAGCCATACGGATCGTGTCCAAGGCGACCATCAAAACTTTTTTATGTTGTTTTTCTTTTAAAAGTTTGGCGATCTTGGCAACATGAGTGGTCTTACCTGTACCTTGAAGACCGACGACCATGATCGAAGATAAACCGCTGGCCTTTAATTTAAGCTCTGTTTCATCGCTACCCAACAAATTGATCAATTCGTCATGAACGATCTTAACCAATAGCTGACCAGGATCCACTGCGTTAAGGACATCCTGACCCAAAGAAGCTTCCTTGACCCGATTTAGAAAGTCCTTGACAACCGTGTAGTTGACATCGGCTTCCAAAAAGTCGACGCGGATCTCCTTGAGCGTATCCTCCATGTTCTGTTCTCTTAATTGACTCTTACCTTGAACCTTGCGTAAAGAGTGCACTAGTTTGTCTTGTAATGTATCAAATCCCATAATTAATCACCTTTTTAATTATAGTAAAAAAAGCTGAATCAAGTAAATAGGTACCCGTGGGTACCTATTAGTCAATCAAGCTGATCCTTTCGCCAGTAATCTCGGCACGATAGATCACTTCCTGCGTATCTTTGACAAAGTTATTGGCGCTAAGACGACCGCGGATAGCTACAAGATCGCCTACTTGGAACTTATCCCTAACTTCATCAACATTATTGCGCCAGAAGTTTACTTGATACAGGTCGCTGTCAGTTCCCTCAGAGCTTTGATAAGAGCGCTTGACAGCGATGACAGCTTGCGCCATCTTGATGTTGGCGGCAGTCTCTTTGAACGTGACTGGTTCATAGATCCTACCGACAAGAAAAATTTGATTCATGTTTTCTCCTTCTTACCTGCAAGATAAGTCTAGGCGAAAAAGAAAATGAGTGCAAATCGTCAAAATTGCTGTTTTAGAGCGAAATCGCGCAAAAATGTATAGGGCAAAATTGATCTTTTATGCAATTTTAGGTTTTAAGTCAAATAAGGCATAATTAGTGAGATCGATAAGTTTTATGATCCTTGAAAGGTCTTTAAAATCAAATTCCATCGCGATCTTGATCTCTTTAAAATAGTCGACTCCCGCTAGGACATCCTTAATGAAGCTGATGTTGAAAGATTCGGCATCTTCAAATTCTTGAAAACTTGCACCGATATAACGTCTTTTTAGCTCTTCAAACTTCTTTTCATCAAAATGGGCATTCAAGATCTCCTGGTCAACCAAGTCTTTGAGTTCTTTGCCTTGGATATCTTCCCCATAAAACATTAGATAAGAATAGTCTTTGTTTAAATTGACATCAAAACCAAAATAATAATTGATCACGCCCTCATCAAGCCACTTTTGATACTTTGGATTGATCGAAGTAAATAAAAGTTGCAATATAAAACGCATCCCAATCTCGATCTTGCGGATATCGACTAGTTCATATTGAGCAAAATCAAGTTTAAGCGCGTAGACCCCCTTAGAAGCCTTGATGTCCATTTCTTGCACCACTTCTTTTTGACAGACCTCTTTTGGTTCATGATAATCGTCATCATAGATCTTGGGCGCTTTCTTAAAATTCTTTCGATCTTGATTGGATCTGATCCTTTGCATTAAAAGCGCAGGATCCAGTGGCGATATGATCACAAGTGCCATATTGGAGGGATGATAGTTCAATTCATAGCATCTCTCTAATTCCTCTAGAGTAATTCTTGAAACACTATCTTTATCGCCGCCTATATCATACTTTAAAGGAAAATGATGATACAGAGCGTTGAAGGTACCGTTTAATAGCTTCGTCTCAGGCATCTGCAAGTACATATTGAGTTCTTGAATAATGATGGGTTTTTCCTTTTGGACTTTTTCTTCATCTATTTTTAATTCCTGAACAAAGTCTAAAAGCATATCTAGAGCTTCTAAAACATGATTCTGATTAGCTAGATTAAAGTAATAGACTGTTTCAGTATAAGATGTAAAAGCATTGACATTGGCGCCGATTTGGGCAAAGGCAGCGATTACGCCCAAATTTTCATTTTCAAATAATTTATGTTCCAAAAAATGAGCGATCCCTGGATTAAAACTATAATGCTCATTAATCGTACGCTCTTTGATCTTAAGAGCGCCAAAGGGCGTACCAAAGGCGGCATAAGAAGTATTGAAATCCGGGCGATGGAATATATAGACCTTAAGTCCGTTATCGAGCTCTTCAAAATAATATGACTCATCAAAAGCTTTTATTTCAATTTTATTCATCACGACTCCCCTTTAAGACATAAATTATCTTTAGTTGCAATTCATTCAAAGCTTGAACGACCATCTCGGCGTCGACCTTATCAATGCAAGCGATGTATTCATCATAGCTAATATCTCTTTTGAGAAACATATTCTTTAAATTAAACGCAAGGATCGAAGAAGCGTAATCATTTGATGACAATAAAAGATTGCGATAGTACTCTTTGGCCACATCCAAATGTTCTCGCACATATGTACTGCTGATTAAGTACTCCAGATCACTTTTGACCGCTTTGATCGCTTCGTCCTTATCCTTGTAGCTCAAAGCCGAAAAGACATACAATCCGGCATCGTTAAAATTAAGATTGCTATAGATAGAGTAGCATAGACCCCTTTTTTCACGTATATCGTCAAATAATAAAGAGGAAGGCAAAGCGCCAAAAAGTCCATCTGCCAACATATAAGTAACACGCTTTAAAAAATCGTCGACTAGGGGAAATTCATAATACATAAGCAGGGTCGACTGCGAAAGTTCTCTTTCTTCGATCACTTCGCCTCGATCCTTGAGATCATAAGCATTACGATCTCTTGCATAATGCGTCCTTTTGTCTAAATTTAAACGTTTTAAAAAGGTTGCAAATGCATCGTCGTCAAATTCGCCGATCATTGCAAGATAGCATTCCGCCCTCTCCAGCAACTTCTTATAAAAAATAAAGAAACTTTCGACGCTGAGACTAGCAACCTCTTTGCTGCGGTCTAGTTTGCGATAGGCCAGGTAAGTGTCTTGCCCTACAAGTTCCAACATCCGATCAAAGGCGTAGACTTCAGGCTTGTCTAATTGCCTTTTTACGCTGGCTTGATAATTTAAAATGATCTCTTTCAGGATGTTATCATCAAGATAAGGCTCAAATAGGCAATCTATTAAAAAGCTTATATGATCCTTAAAGCTGACACCGCTGACATATTTAGGATTCAAAAACTTATAATCTATGCTTATTACGATAAGATCACGCCGCAAGCTGGTTTTGCAAGAAAGGCTTGGAGCATATAATTCATCTTTCTTTGCCCGCATTTTTTCTTTGCTGGGATATTTATTTGCATATTGGCCTAAGATATAAGGCATGATCAAAGCATTAGAGAGATCAATTAGGGAATATGGCAAATATAAGTCAAAAGAAAGATAAGTATGTTTAAATTTACTGGAATGAATTAGTTTAAACTTCTCTTGTTTCGATCCTTCAATGTGCATATAATACCTCTTTAAAAAAGCTCTAGGAATAATACCTAGAGCTAATTATACAACAACTATCTTTGTCCTGCATCATAGATCTGCCCTTCCGCTTTAGGCGCCACACCGCGTCCGGAAGTTATGATCAAGACAATGATCGTTAAGATATATGGAATACAGTTAAAGAAATCCGACGGAATCATATTTAAGATCGGAATCAAAGAAGCTCTGGTTCCTAGAGCTTGAGATAAGCCGAAGAACAAACCAGCTCCAAAGCATCCTAGTGGATTCCACTTACCGAAAATCAAGGCTGCAATCGCAATAAAACCGGTTCCATGAATCGTATTGGCTGTAAATTGGATTGAAGTAGTCAAGACTAAGAAAGCACCTGCAAGACCTGCAAAAGCACCTGAGATCAAAACGCCGATCCAACGCATCTTAATGACCTTGACACCAACCGAAGCTGCGGCATGTGGGTTTTCTCCACAAGCTCTAAGTCTTAGGCCAAAAGGTGTTTTAAAGGCAATATACCAAACAACGATCGTCAAAATAATTGAGATATAGAAAGTCGGGTAGACATTCTTAAATAAGATATCGCCGATAATGGGAATATCACCCAAAATAGGTACGCTTTGAATACGGGAGATCCCTGTAGCGAAAGCGATCGTTCTTTGCTGGCCAAAGATGATCTGGCAAAGATAGACACATAAGCCTGTTGATAAGAGATTGACCGCTGTGCCTGCGATCGTCTGATCGGCTCTGAAGTTGATAGCGCTAACTGCCAACAGGATCGAATAGATCACCCCGGCGACAACTGCCGCAGCGACTCCGACCCAGGCAGCATTTGAAGACATACTGGGTTCTAATAAAACGCAGACTGTCGCAGCTACAAAGGCTCCAACCGTCATAATACCTTCCATGGCAATGTTGATAACACCACTGCGTTCAGCAAACATTGCACCTAAAGCAGCAATAATGATCGGGGGGGCAATCATCAGACCAGAAGTACACATTGAAATGATAATATCCATTAGGCGGCCTCCTCCTTGGAGCTAACTGCTCGCTTTTTCTTTTTAAATGATCGATCTAAGAAGAACTTGATTATGTATTGGATCGCGACAAAGAAAATGATCGAACTAGAAATGATCTGGCCAATCTCTCGTGGGATGCCGGCGACCTGAAGAATTGTTTCTGAAACACTTAGTAGAGCAAATAATAAACCGGAAAGGAAGATGCCTAAGGCATTACAACCACCGACAAGAGCCACGGCAATGCCATCAAAACCATAGCTTTCGCTGGCTACCAGGATTCTGCCCCATGTGAAAGTGCCCTGTACTAACATCGAACCAGCAAGACCTGCTAAGAAACCAGAGATCATAATTGACAAGATGACACTGCGATCAGCTTTAATACCAGCATAGCGTGCGCCTTCCTTGTTAAAACCCGTAGCTCTCAATTGATATCCGAAAGAGGTTTTTTCAATGATAAACCAATAGAGAATCGTAGCGATGATCACAACCACAATGCCCCAGTGCAAACGAGAGTTATTAGTGATCGATGAAAGAAATTCGCTTTCCAAAGAAGCATTTAAAGGGATCTCGGCCGTCTTAGTATCGGTTGAACCTGGCAAAATACGAATGAAGTAGTTACAACCATATAAGGCGACATAGTTTAGCATGATTCCAGTAACAACTTCCGATATGTTGAATTTAACTTTTAAAATACCAGGAATAAAGGCCCATATAGCCCCACCAAGCCCGCCGGCCAATAAAGTGCCGATGGCTGCCAAAGGGCCAGGTAAAGGTACCAGCAAGGCAAATGAAACCGCGCAAAGACTTCCGAAAATAACTTGACCGTCTGCGCCGATATTGAACATGCCACAACGATATGCAAAACCAATTGCAAGACCTGTAAAGATCAAGGGGATCGCCGTTACTAATAATTCACCTGGATAACGCAAATTCAAGTCTGACCCAGATTTGATACCAGTAGCTCCTTGTAAAAGACCTGAGAAGAGTGCTCCTACATCAAGTCCTGAAACCAGAAGAATCAACATACCGACCAAAAGGCCTAGGATAATGGCGACAAGTGGAATAATGATCTTTTCATATTTCTTAAGCATTGCTGTGACCTCCTGCCATTAGTAGACCTAACTCATGTTCGTTGGTCTCTTCGGCTTTTTTAACGCCAGTGATTTCACCTGAGAACATAACAGCAATCCGATCGGATAAAGATAAGATCTCATCAAGTTCAAATGACACTAACAAAATCGCCCGGCCTTTATTGCGTTCGTTAACGATCCGATTATGGATATATTCGATCGCTCCAACATCCAGACCTCTAGTTGGTTGGACGATGATCATAAGATCACTAGAGCGGTCTACTTCACGAGCGATGATCGCTTTTTGCTGGTTACCGCCAGACATCGAGCGAGCGATCGTTTCAATGCCCTGGCCCGAACGCACATCAAACTCTTCGGTCAAACGCGAAGCGTACTTATCAATTTCTTTATTATCTAAAACCCCATGCTTACAAAAAGGAGCCTTATCATAAGAATGCACAATATAATTCTCTTTTAATTTAAAGTCTAAGATCAGACCATGGCGATGGCGATCTTCCGGCACATGCGACAAGCCGGCTTCGTAATGATCATAGATCGATAGATCTGTAATGTCCTTGCCATTGAGATAGACCTTGCCTGACTCAACCTTGCTAAGACCGGTTAGAGCATAGACAAGTTCAGTTTGCCCATTGCCATCAATTCCAGCGATTCCCAATATTTCACCCTTGCGAATATCAAAAGAAAGATCTTTGACCGCTGATAGTCCACGAGCATTTTTAACATTTAAATGCTCGACCTTCAAAACAACATCGCCGAACTCATGTTCTTTTTTGTCAACCTTAAATTCAACATCACGTCCAACCATGAGTTTTGCCATTTCACTTTCGCTGGTAGAGGCAACATCGATCGTATCGATAACCTTACCTCTTCTTAAAACAGTACATACATCAGCAACTCTTTTGATTTCCTTTAATTTATGCGTAATCAAAACAATCGTCTTGCCTTCGTTTTTAAGATTTTTCATGATCTCCATCAGCTCGTCGATTTCTTGTGGAGTCAAAACAGCAGTCGGTTCATCAAAAATCAAAATGTCTGAGTCGCGATACAGCATCTTTAAGATCTCAACTCTTTGTTGCATCCCGACCGTCATGTCTTCGACTTTCATGTCAGGATCAACATACAATCCATAACGCTCACCAAGTTCTTTGATCTTTTTAGAAGCATTCGCAAAGCTAAGTGGCCCAAACATCGATTTATCTTCACGGCCTAATATGATGTTTTCAGCGGCCGTATAGATATCGACTAGTTTAAAGTGTTGATGAACCATACCAATACCTAGATCATTAGCTACATTAGGATCGTTAATAACAACGGTCTTCCCATTGACTTTTATCTCGCCGCGATTGGGTTGATACATGCCAAAAAGAATCGACATCAAAGTTGATTTGCCAGCACCATTTTCACCAAGCAAGGCGTGGATCGTGCCTTTTTTGACTCTAATGGTTACATCATCGTTAGCTATGATTCCGGGGAATTCTTTTGTGACATGGAGCATCTCGATAGCGTAGTCCATTCTCTATCCTCCTTATTAAGTTCCATTTTAACATATTTTGCCAATGGATTATCATTAAGCTAAAAGATATTAAATTAAGACGTAAAAAAAGACAGCCTATTTTAAGGCCGTCTTTGGTTAAAACTTTAGATGATTATTCAGCTTCTTCAGCTAAAGCACGGAATTCAGCAACTGTTCCATGTTCGCCGTTAGTGATATAACGAGTAGTACCTACTTCGATTTCACCATTAACGATTTGATCTCTATAACCGTTGATAGCTTCAATAATGTCAGCACTTAAGTTACGTCCTTCAGTTGTTTCGGCACCAACACCATCTTCTGCCATGTTGTAAGTGTGGATTTCAGCAGTGAAGTTACCTTCTGCAGCAGCCTTAGCAACGGTATAAGTAGCTGTATCAACACGCTTGATCATTGAAGTTAAGATAACTGAAGATTCGCCACCTTCAAGCATACCATCTTCGTATTGGTCGCGGTCAACACCGATTACCCATACTTCTTCACCAGCGCCGACTCTTTCTTGAGCTTCGTTGATAACACCATTACCAACATTACCAGCAGCATGGTAAATAACGCTTGCACCAGCATCGTATTGTTTTTGAGCTAAAGATTGACCGATTGCAACATCATCAAAGCTGTTAGCATAGTCAACATAGATCGTCATATTCGGATCAACGGCTTCGACACCTTGTTCATAACCAGCTTGGAAAGCCATGATAAGATCAGATTCCATACCACCGATGAAACCAACTGTATCAGAGCCCATTTCTTGAGCCTTTAAAGCAGCAGCAACACCAACTAAGAATGAACCTTGTTCAGAAGCGAAGACAGCTGAAGCAACATTATCAAGATCAGATGTTGTATCGATTACTAAGAAATGAGATTCAGGATAATCAGGCGCAATTGTTTTGATAGATTCATCGAATAAGTAACCGACAGCTACGATCAAGTCTGTTCCATCATCACCAAATTGACGTAAGTTTGGTTCATAATCAGTTTCAGCACTTGATTGTAAGTAAGAGATGCAATCTTCAGCACCAGCTTCTTCAGCCCACTTTTGTAGACCTTCCCAAGCCGATTGGTTGAAAGAACGGTCATCAATACCACCAGTATCTGTAACAAGACCAACGGTGAATTCGCATTCACCAGCAGCTGTTCCAGGATCCTCTTCACTTGGGGTATTGCTACCACAACCAACAAGAGCGATGGCAAGGAATGCAACCAAAGCAAATTTTAGAATGTTTTTCATTTTCTCTCCTTTTCTAGGGCTTCACCCTATGCTTAAATTATAAAAGTGAAAGAGGGGAAATTCAATATAAATTTCACCAAACTTTCACCTTTCCTTAACAATTATTCATCGTTTTCTTCTTTAGAGACATAGACCTCTCTAGGCTTGGAGCCATTCGATGGACCGATGATCCCGCTTTCTTCCAAAGCGTCAATAATACCGGCAGCCCGATTATAGCCGATGCCAAAGCGTCTTTGTAAAAGCGAGGTCGAAGCTTTTTGAACTTCGATGACATATTCTCTGGCTTCTTCATAAAGGCTGTCACGCTCTTGTTTGGTATTGACGTTTTGTCCCTGTGTAGTAAGATTTAAAAATTCGAAGTAGGCATCATCATATTCAGGTTTAGCTTCCTTTTTAACAAAGTCTGTGACCTTTTTGATCTCTTCATCCGAAACATAGACACCCTGCACGCGTAATGGGGTCGTCTCGCCTTGGGGCAAATAGAGCATATCGCCGTTGCCGAGGAGCTTTTCAGCACCTGTTTGATCTAAGATCGTTCTGGAGTCGATACTGGAAGCGACACTAAAGGAAATCCTGGATGGAATATTCGATTTGATGATACCGGTGATGACATCGGTCGAGGGACGTTGGGTCGCCACAATCAGATGGATTCCGCTCGCTCTGGCCAGTTGGGTTATCCTTTGGATCGATGCTTCGACATCTTTACCGGCAACCATCATCAGATCGGCAAGCTCATCGATGATGACAACGATATACGGCATATATTGCATCGCTTTTTCAGGATCATCATTATCTTTGTTGAAAGCTTCGACCTTTTGATTGTAGCTTGCAATATTTCTGACTCCTGTATCCGCAAAAATATCAAAACGGCCTTCCATGATCACTACGATCTTCTTGAGCATATTAGAAGCCATTGTGGCATCGGTGATCACCGGCCACAAAAGGTGTGGTATATCATGATAGGGAGTAAATTCTACCTTCTTAGGATCGACCAAGACAAGTTTCAACTCATCGGGATAGGCATTTGCCAAGATCGATGTAATAAAAGTATTGATACAAACCGACTTCCCTGAACCAGTTGCTCCAGCGATCAGCATATGCGGCATTTTGGAAATATCACCCGTGATGATATTGCCCATGAGATCTTTACCTAGAACAATATTTAAAGGTGTGCGCTCTTTTGCCTTTATGCTTCTTAAGACATCGCCCATTCTAACAGGGACCGGCTCAACATTTGGTATCTCGATCCCCACGGCGCTGCGCCCGGGGATAGGTGATTCGATGCGGATGCTTTTAGCTGCTAACTCCATCTTGATGTTGTCACTAATATTTTGGATGCGCGAGACCTTGACGCTGGAATCAGGCTTGATCTCAAACTTGGTAACACTGGGCCCGATGTGGATATTGACAAGCGAAGCCTTGATATCAAAATTATCTAAGATCTCAATGATCTTTTCACCTTTGACTTTGGCGCTGGATTCATTGATCGTATTTGAATGATTATTCTTATTAGTTTCAAATAAAGAAAGTGGAGCCGGCTTATAGTTAGTGATCTTATGAGAAGAAATAACGATCGGCTCTTCTTCTTGCACGCTTTCTTTTTTAGCTTCTTCTTTGCTGGTCTTCTTTTTCTCGCTGTCCTTTTCCACGATCTCATCGACATCTATAAAGACCGCGGGCTTTTTTTCTTCGCTGACGCTAGGTATGACAACTTCCTCTTTGACTTTCTTTGCCTTAGGTCTTTTTTCGTATGTCAGAAGCTTTTGCCACATATCTAACGGCACCATCAAAAGTATTGCGATCACAAATAAAACACCGATAACGATCATTGTTCCGATCTGATCAAATAAAGAAGAAGTAAGTGCGTAAAGTAAGGCACCCAAGACGCCGCCGCCATAATTTGGAGCATTAGCTGAAAACAGCATTGCATCAAAGCTGAAGAAATTTTCGATCACAGCCATTCCGCTGGCCCCTTTTTCTAAAGTCAAGGCACTGATGAGGATGATAGCTAGATTCAGCAAACTAAGACCGACCCAAAAGGCAATACTTAACTTGAATTTCCGATGTAAGAATAAAACATATAGAGCGACAAAAAACAAAGAAATGATCATCGCAAGATAAAACTCGCCAAAAACATATCTTAAAAGATTATTGAAAAAATGCCCGACTAAACCCAAACGGAAGATCGCCAGTGCCAATATAGCGATAATGACGACTCCCGCAATGATCTCATAGATTATTCTTTGGTCGTGTTGATTTTTCTTTTTTGTGTTCCTTGCCATCTTACGCCTCGATATTGATCTCCACGATGGCCGGCAGAATCATTGGCCTTTTCCCGGTTTCTTTCAAGACATAACGCGCGATTTTTTCTTTGGCCTGCATTCTAGTTTGCATATTGTCGTAATTATTATCTTTAACAGCTTCATTGATCGTCTCGATCAAAATATTACCGATCTCATTGATAATGTAATCGGCATCCTTCAAATAGATGACCCCTCTTGATTGAATATCAGGACCGCCAATGACTTCTTTGGTCTTAAAATTCAAGAAAACACCCACAACGATCGCTCCCTCGGTCGAAAGGGTTTCGCGATCTCTTAGGACCATGCCTTGAACATCCAGACGATCGTTGCCGTCGATCAAGGTGTCATTTAAGGTGATATGATCTCTTGTCGATACAAGACGGCCATTTTCAAAAGTCGCAAACTGCCCGTTATCTAAGATGATGATTTTATCAGGGCGGTAACCCATTCCGGTGGCAATGTTGGCATTGGCAACAAGTTCGGCATATTCGCCTTTAACTGGCAAATAATACTTAGGTTTCAACATAAATAACATCATCTTGAGGTCTTCGATCGAGGCATGCATTGACAAGACTTGTTTTGCATTGATCTTGATGACCTTGACATCTCTTTTATAGAGATCATTTTCCATGTCGCTGGCTTCCTTTTCAGTGCCTGGTACTACCGGCGAGGCAATAATGACTGTGTCTGATGAGCGAAGTTCCAAATATTTATCTTCATCTAAGGTGATCCTGTTCATGATCGTAAAAACTTCATTGCCACTTCCCGAAACAACACAGATGACATCTTCGTCATCATTTCGGAAATCTCTTGCGCCAATGATGAGATCCTTAGGAACCTTATAATAACCAAGCTCATCTAAATAGTTCAAAAGGCGTACATGGTCGCTGTCGTGGAAGAAGACGCGACGCTTGTTGCGTTTGGCCATCTCCAAGACCTCAATGACCCTGAAGAGGTTTTGTTTGTAAAGAGTGATGATAAAACGCTTGTCGCTTTCTTCAATATAGTGTTCACAAATGCCCGTTATACGGTGACGGGGAGAAGTATAACCCTCTCTTTGAGCGCCTACCGATTCTGTCATAAGGCACAAAACTTCGTTTTGTCCCATCTTAGAAAAGGTATTAATATCCATGCTGAAGGCTTGATTCATAAAATCGTAGTCAACTATAAATTCACTGGTATAGATGATCTGCCCTTGCTGGGTCTCAAACGACAGACCAAAACCATCGGCAATCGACTGCATGACTGAGAAAGTATGAATAATATGTTTGCCGATTTTGACATCACCATTGCGTTTGATGATACGGGGATGTTTCTTGATTTTGTGTTTTTTAAATTCATTTTCCAAGATCTTTCCCGTTAAGGCTGCCGTGTAGACTGGGACATCGATCTCCTTTAGAAGATGGACCAGACCCGCCATGACATCATCATGGCCGTGGGTGATAAAAACCGCCTTGACCCGCTCTTTGTTTTCAAAAAGATAGGTCATATCGGGGATGATATATTCGATACCCAACTGTTCATTATTAGAAGGATATTTTAAACCGGCATCAACCACAAAGATATCATCGTCGATCTCGACAAGATACATATTCTTGCCATCTTCGTCAAGACCACCAAGAGCCATTATTCTTATTTTTTGCATCCTAAAGATTCCTCCAATTAGTAAGTAAATTATAGCTTAAAGACTAGCCTTTAAGCAAGCGTCCATCAAGCGAGAACGACTTGGTCTTTTCGATTTTGACCTTGACGATATCGCCGATTTGAACTCCCTCGCCCTTAAAATTGACCAGCTTGTTCTCCTTGCTGTAGCCAGCAAAGATGGAGTGGTCTTTTTTAGATGGTCCATCGACTAGAACCTCGACAACCTGACCTAAGAAGCGCTCGTTAGCCTTATGGGCATAATAAGCGACTTTTTCATTTAATATGGCAAGGCGCTGCTCTTTTGTTTCATAGGAGATCGCATCTTCCATCTTAGCAGCTGGTGTTCCTTCGCGTTTGGAATAGATAAAAGTAAAGGCGTTATCATACTGACAATAATCGACCATTTCTAAAGTCGCCTTGAAATCTTCATCGCTTTCATTGGGGAAACCGACAATGATATCGGTGGTAAAGGCACAATTCGGGATAGTCTTTTTTAGTTTATCGAAAAGTTCTTTATATTCGGAAGCGGTATAACGACGGTTCATCTTTCTTAATATCGCATCAGACCCCGACTGCAATGGCAAGTGAATGTAAGGCATAATATTATCGTATTTACCTAAGACCTTAACAGCTTCATCGGTAAAGTTATAGGGATGGGAAGTCATGAACCTAATACGTTTAATGCCTGTTTTAGCCACTGCTTCTAAAAGTAGTGCAAAACCTTCTGTCATACCTAGGTCTTTACCATAGGCATTAACATTCTGCCCCAAAAGACAGACTTCCTTATAGCCGTCTTTAATCAGATCTTTGACCTCGTCCAAAATATCTTCCATTGCCCTTGAACGTTCCTGACCTCTGGTATAAGGCACGATACAGTACGAACAAAACTTGTCACAACCGTACATAATATTGACCCAGGCCTTAAAAGGCGTGAATCGTCTAGATGGTAGATCTTCAATAATCTCTCCGCGTTTAGAGAAAACTTCGACCACCCTTTCTTTTTCAAGCATCGCCCGGTATAAAAGCTCAGGCAAATGATAAATATTATGGGTACCAAAGATTAGATCGACCTGCGGATACTTCTGTAAGATCGTTTTGACGATTCCCTCTTCTTGAGCCATACAGCCGCATAGACCGATCAAAAGTTCCGGATTTGCACGTTTGAGTTTTTTAAGGTTGCCGATTTCACCCAAGACCTTTTCCTCAGCATTCTGTCTGACGGCACAGGTATTAAGCAAAATAAGATCGGCTTTATCAAGTTCACTGACCGCTTCATAACCGAGCTCTTCTAAGATGCCAGCAATATTTTCAGAATCGCGCACATTAGCCTGACAACCATAAGTACGCAAGTAATAGCTACGGCCATGACCAATACCCCTGGCCTTTTCAGGAATGATAAATAGATCCTTCCGGACAACAAAGCGCTCTTTATTTCTTTTGCGCGCCGCATCTAAAGATGGTAATTCATAATTAATCTCTTTATTCATAGTCATATTTTATATGCCAGCGATAAAAAAACCAAGTTAAACTTGGTTTTATTGAGAAATTGCAGATACTGGGCAAGTTCCAACACAAGCACCGCAATCGATGCAGGTGTTTTCATCACATCCGGCTTTACCATCATCACCTAATGTGATCGCACCAGTTGGACAAACTCCCGTACAAGCACCACAACCGATGCAAGTATCCTTATCTACTGTAACTGGCATTGTTTTACCTCCTAATACTCTCAAATACTAACAAATTTTTCTTATTTTTTCAATATGGGCGAATCTGAATTCGTTTGATATCGATCGCCTTTTTCATCTCTTGGTCTACTCTTATTACGCAAGCAGATAAAACAGCAGGTCCCAACGCGATCTCATAACGTGTTTTTTCATGTTTGATCATAGCTTTGATCATCTCATCGATATCACGGCCGATGATCGATTCATAAGCCCCGCACATCCCCACATCGGAAATAAAAGCCAAATTGCCGATGATCCTTTCATCTGCCGTCTGAACGTGGGTGTGCGTCCCAACCAAAGCAATCAGGCGATCTTTGAAATATTCGGCCATCAGGCGTTTTTCACTAGTCGCTTCAGCGTGCATATCCACAAAATATAAGTCAGCTTTGGTCTTATTAAGGATCTCTTCCAGTGAAACAAAGGGATCTAGACGATTGGGATGCATCAAAGCACTACCTAAAAGATTGATCACGCAAAGCTTTTGTCCTAGTACATCATAAATCTTATAACCTTGATGTAATTCTTCAAGAAAATTGTAAGGGACGACCATGTCGTTCATTTGTGCTAAATGTGGAATGATCTCTTTTTTGGAGAAACTGTGGTTGCCCATTGTAATACAGTTGACTCCCTCTTTTAATAAACGTTCGTAGATCTTGAAACTGATGCCTTTGCCATGGGCACTATTCTCGGCGTTGGCGATGGTAAAATCAATCGCATATTCTGTTTGGAGTTGTTTTAAATATTGAAAGACGATATCGCGGCCGCTGGAGCCGACAATATCGCCTAAAAATAGGATATTCATTATTTAGCGATTTCCTGAGAACGAACCTCGCGGATGACTGTGACCTTGATCTGACCTGGATAAGTAAGTTCGTTTTCGATCCGTTCTTTGATATCATGCGCTAATAAGCTACAACGATTATCATCGACCTTCTCTGGTACGACCATGATCCTGATCTCACGTCCCGCTTGGATCGCATAAGACTTTTCAACTCCTTCAAAGTCCGAAGCGATCTTTTCGAGTTGTTCCAAACGATTGATATAATTTTCAATACCCTCATGTCTTGCCCCTGGACGAGCGGCGCTCAAAGTATCGGCAGCTGCCACAAGATTCGAGATTAGGCTAGTTGGAGCGACATCGCCATGGTGCGATTCGATCGCATTGACAACAATATCATTTTCGCCATATCTTTTAGCAAGCTTTGCCCCCAGTTCGACATGTGTACCTTCCATCTCAAAGTCAACCGCCTTACCAATATCATGTAAAAGACCAGCTCTTTTCGCCAAAGTTTGATTTAAGCCGAGTTCTGCTGCCATCATGCCAGCGATAAAGGCTACTTCCATGGAATGGGAAAGACCATTTTGACCATAAGAATAACGATATCTCATGCGACCGACAAGTTTGATAAGTTCTTTATCCATTCGTCCGATCTGTAGTTTAAAGATCGCTTCTTCCCCTGCTTTATAGATCGTCTGATCGATTTCTTTGGTGACTTTCTTAACGACCTCTTCAATACGCCCTGGCTGAATCCGGCCATCACGGATCAGAGTCTCAAGCGAAATTCTTGCCACTTCTCTTCTGATTGGATTAAAGCAAGAGATCGTAATCGTCTCGGGCGTATCATCAATAATGAGATCAGCTCCCGTCGCCGCTTCTAAGGCACGGATATTACGGCCTTCGCGGCCAATGATCCTGCCCTTCATTTCCTCTGAAGGCAAGGCAACTACCGAAACCGAACGCTCGATGATCTCATCTTGCGAATAGCGCTGTATTGCAGTCGCAATGATCTCGCGCGCAATATCTTGAGCCTTTTCTTTGGCTTCTTCTTCTTGTTCGCGGACATAGACCGCTACTTCATTTTGAATCTTTTTCTCTACTGCCGCCATCAGTTCAGCTCTTGCATCGCTCTCTGACATGTTGGCGACTTTCTCTAAAACTGCAATCTGGGAATTGATTCTTTGTTGCAGTTCCTCTTCCATTTTAGCTAGGCTAGCATTTTTTTCATCGGCTTTTCTTAATTTCTCATCGAGTTTTTTCTCTTTTTGGCCCATCGTCTCTTCACGATAATTGATCGAATCTTCGCGCCTTAAAAGCTTATTTTCTAAATCATTAAGCTCATCGCGACGTTCTTTGATCTCTTTCTCGGCCTGTAACTTTAAATCATAGACTTGCGTCTTTCCATCTAAAACTGCTTGTTTAACGATGTTTTTAGCTTTGATATCCGCATCATTCAGGACATCTTCCGCTTTCTTTTTATCTCGATTTAAACCAATCCGGCTGACCACCAACATACAAATAATGCCGACGATCAATCCGAGAACCACACCTATTAACATGGAAGGAGCCAATAAATCATTCATCATTTATCCTCTCTTCCTCTTAACAAATTTTGGATTTACCCAAGCTCAATTATAAACTTTTTTAAAATAAACCTCAAGATGATGATTATATTTCAGAAGATCCTTTCATTGAATGACTTTTCTTGTCATAATGATATAAAAGGAGGTCAACTATGCAAGAAAATATCTACATCATTGATATGATCAACGGGTTTTGTAAAGAAGGAGCTCTAAGCGATAAACGGATCTTAAAGATCACTAGCAACATCGATGAATTGATCAAACAAAAAAAGGATGCCTCGATCTATGTAGTAGAAGACGGGCATCAGGATAACTCGACAGAATTTAAAAACTTCCCGAAACATTGCCTTTTAGGAACAAGTGAAAGCGAGACGATCGACGAACTGCAATATGTATTTGCTTTGGACAATTTTAAAAAGAAGGTCAAGAAGAACTCAGTCAATGCCTTTTATGCCTTATTTGATGAAATAAAAAAGATGAGTGACACAAAACATTATATTGTCGGTTGCTGTACCGATATCTGCATAATCAATTTCGCCCTCAGCCTTAAAACTTATTTCAATGAACAAAACATCGATAACGAGGTCATTGTATTAAAAGACTGTACCGAAACATATGATAGTGATGGACACGAAGCTGATAAGTATAATAAGGACGCCTATTTGATCATGGAAACATCAGGTATAAAAATCATGTGTTTAAAAGATCTATATTAAAAGATGCGCCAAAATAACGGCACATTTTTTATTGATGGATATATCCTAATCATATGCGAGCTTTCTTCTTCGACCATCATCAAAAATTGAAAGCCGTATCTTTCATAAAAGCCCTCAAGCTCTGTGACAAGATCGAGCAGTTTGCCACCAATCCCATTTTGACGATATGCTTTTTCCACATAAAATGCAGAAGATATTGGGACTCAAGTCTTTTCTTTTGTGGAAATCGTTCTAAAACGACCCCAAACCCGCAATGAGCTTATCTTTATCAAGACAGATGCACCATGGCAATTCCGTTTGTCCTGACAGATAAGCTTCAATGCAAGCCTGATATGACGTTTGAGGGATCATCCCCTTCTCACAAAACCATGAAACGGCTTTTTCTTTTATATCTGGTCTTTATTGGGCTTCTTTTTTATAAAGACGTTGTCTGATCTCGTTTGTAATTTCCTCGTCGATCTCGGGATGGGCTTTTAGATAGGCACGCACAGCTTCTTTGCCCTGTCCGATCTTTTCGCCTTGGTATGAGAACCAAGCCCCCGACTTATTGATGATTTCCATCTCGCTTGCCAAAGAAATAACCTCTGAAAGATGGGAAATGCCTTCGCCATAATAGATATCGACCTGTGCTGTCCTGAAGGGAGCAGCTACTTTATTTTTAGCAACCTTGACGTTGACCTTGTTGCCAATTACTTCACTGCCGTTTTTGATCGCTTCGGACTTGCGCACCTCTAAGCGGATACTTGAATAGAACTTGAGCGCTCTACCTCCGGTAGTTGTTTCGGGATTACCATAGATGACGCCAACCTTTTCTCTTAACTGATTGATAAAGATCGCTGCACAATTATGAGCAGACAGGGCACCTGCTAGTTTACGCATGGCCTTTGACATCAAACGGGCGTGAAGACCGACGTTTTGATCGCCCATCTCCCCATCCAGCTCAGCTTGCGGAACGAGCGCTGCAACCGAGTCGATGACAATGAGATCGATCGCTCCCGACTTGATCAATACCTCGGCAATCTCTAAGGCCTGTTCACCTGAATCCGGTTGTGACAAGATCAGCTCCTCGATATCGACACCTAAGTTTTTGGCATACTTGGGATCAATTGCGTGTTCGGCATCAATAAAGGCCGCTTTACCGCCGCTTTTTTGACATTCGGCTATTGCTTGAAGAGCTAAAGTCGTCTTACCACTGGATTCTGGACCATAGATCTCGATGATCCTACCTTTGGGAAAGCCGCCAACACCCAAGACGTTGTCGATCGCCAAAGAACCGGAAGAGATGACATCGACATCGACAAAGGAACGATCGCCAAGCTTCATGACCGAGCCCTTGCCATAAGTCTTTTCGATTTGTTTTAAAGCGTCGTTTAGTTTTTCTTCTTTATTAATTTCTACTTGTGCCATATGATAACCTCCACTTTATTATTGCCCATGCTGCATTAAATACCGAATATTATTTTGATTCAAAGATATAATCTTTCATCTGCATGAAATATGAATAGCCGCTTAATATTGAAGCTAAAGTCGCAAACCATAGTAAGATATCTGCAAAGGGAACATCGATGATCTCAAAAGGTAAATTGTTGATCAGAAATAAGATGATCGCAAACATTTGGGTTACCGTTTTGACCTTGCCCATAAAACCGGCCGCCACTACGACACCGCTTCTTGAAGCCATCATACGGCAGCCATCGACGATGATATCGCGCCCCAGCATAATAATGACCGGCACTACCGGTACCGTGTGATCAAAGGCCAATAAAATCAGAGTCGAATTGACCAAAAGCTTGTCGGCAATCGGATCGGCAAACTTACCAAAGGTCGTGATAAGATTGCGCTTGCGGGCGATCTGTCCGTCTAGCATATCCGTGATGCTGGCAATTGCAAAAATCAAAAGTAAAAAGATGTTATAAAGCGATAATTCTACGCCCATGATATCAAAACTGATAAAATTGATCCCGAATTCAGTATAGGGAAATAACCATACCAGAACAAGTAATGGGACTAGAGCGATTCTAAAAACAGTTAATTTATTTGGAAGATTCATTGTTCATACCTCGACCTAACAATCATAGCATAAAAAAGGCTCCTTTTGAGCCTCTTATTTCTTACACTTAATAAGCCATGTTCTGTACCAATAATGGTGACAACCATTTATCTACGCTATTCGCGTCCTCTTCGACCTTCATTTAAGTCTTGGAAGTTCCCCTACCAAATTTGGGTTTCTCGCTTGCGGGGTTTATCTCGTTCCACTCTATTTATTTCTAAATAGCTCGTCTCTTTGACACTTTTATAAGGGGCAACCATAGCCAAAGCCTTAGGTATCTTCCCTCGCCGTCAGTAAACACTGCCTAGTTTTATTTGTTCAACTAGCACAAACACTACGGCCATCGCAGACCGTGCGAGCATGGACTTTCCTCTTTACTTGACAATAAAGCGGTTGTCTAAAGTGTAATTAACGTTTTTTATATACTTCTTCTTCCAATCGGGAAACACGCTTTAAAAGGTCGACCGAACTGTAAGAAGTCGTATTAGATAGATCGATGACCTTTTGTTTAGATTCCAGTTCCAAATTGTGCGCTTTAAGATCGCTGACCTGTTTTTCAAGCTCAGCGATCTTTTTTTCTAATGCTTCAATATTTTCATCATAAGATTGATAATCGTCAAGAACTGCGTCTAAAAAGGCATCGACTTCTTTAGCGCAATAGCCTTTGAAATCGATCGGAAATTCTTTATCAAGGATCTCTTGTGCTGTCAATTTTATTTCATTCATATCCTCATCTCCTACTATCTTCGCCCTAATTATTACAAAAAAAGCGTCGAAAAACAAGTGAGTGGCAATTCTGAGCAGTTTTTATTATAATAACAAAGGACTATGAAATATCCAAACGGACAAAAGAATTACACTAAAAACAGCAGTCATGATACTGCCAGGCGGGGAATGTCGCTTGAGGGAGATATCAATAGTGCTTGTAAATACTATTTAGATATGGATAAGGCCAATATTCATAAAAAACCGACGCCGATCCAGATTGTCAAAGTCGATTACCCCTCGCGCAATAAAGCTAAAATCACCGAAGCCTATTTCAAAGTTCCATCTACGACCGACTATAACGGTATCTATCGCGGGTACTATATCGATTTTGAAGCCAAGGAGTCGCGTTCCAAGACCGCCTTCCCCTTCTCATCGATCCATCCGCATCAAGTCAAGCACTTGAAAAGCGTCTTGAAACATGGAGCAATTGCCTTTATCATCATCCGAATGGTCCATTATGAGATCGACTATTTGATCAAGGCAGAAGATTTTATTTTATTCTATGAAAGTACATCGCGGCGTTCTTTACCCTATGACTGGATCAAAGAACATGGCCACATGATCAGATCGCGCTTTTTGATCCCCTGTGATTTTTTGAGCACGATCGACGAAGTATATTTTAGGAGTGATAAAAAATGACTAACAAGACTGTAAAACCAAAACGCAAAGTTGATAAGGTCCGCATCGGAGCGATCATCGTTTCCGTGATCGTAGCGATCGGCTTTATCGGGGTGATCGTAGGCTTAGTTATTATGTTTAATATGTTATCGACCAAGCCTGAAGTCAAGGTAGAAGATTTTGTCAACGAACAATCTTCGATCATCTATGATCGCAACAACGAACCAATTGCCGAGATCGGCTATGTCAGACGCGAAAATATCACCTATGACGATCTGCCTAATGTTGTCATCGACGCCTTTGTCGCAACAGAAGATTCGCGTTTTTTCTCGCATCCTGGCTTTGATGTCTCACGCTTTGTCAGAGCGATCTTGGAAAATCTTAAATCGATGAGCTTTTCGCAAGGCGGCAGTACCTTTACGATGCAGCTTGTCAAAAACACTTACTTTGTCAACGACGAGACCGGACAAGGTGCAGCAATCGAAGTTGAACGTAAAGTCCAAGAGATCGCAATGTCTTTTGAAGTTGAAAATATCCTCTCCAAGAAGGTCATTCTAGAATCATATCTCAATAAGATCAATTTTGGCGGTGAAGGAAATATCAGAGGTATCGAAAAGGCAGCTAATTATTACTTTGGGAAAAGCGTAACAGAACTGAATCTCAATGAAGCCGCCTTCCTGGCTGGGGTTATCAATGCGCCTTCCGCCAACAATCCGTATTATTCGATAGAAAATGCAAACGAACGAAAGAATACAGTTTTGTATTTAATGAACCGCCATGGTTATATCAGCGACAGCGAATATGAATTAGCGGTCAAAGTTAGGGTCGAAGATCTCTTGAATGATCAAACCGATGGAGATGAAGGCGACAACGAAGAATTTAAATATCAAGCCTATATCGATGCGGTAATCGAAGAAGTGATCGAAGAGACGGGCTATGACCCATCAACTACGCCAATGCATATCTATACCAACATGGACCAAGACCTGCAAAGTCTCATCGATGATATCCAGCGGGGCGAACATGGTATTACCTACCCCAACGACCTCATCGAGATCGCCTCTTCGGTCGTCAATAATCATACCGGCGCAGTTGTAGGAATCATGGGTGGAAGAAATTATGCCGATGGAGGAGCCCTCATGTTGAACCATGCGACTGCTCAATATAAACAACCCGGTTCTAGTATCAAAGTCATGTTAGACTACGCCCTGGCCTTCGAAAATTTAGGTTGGGCCACCTCACATGTCGTAACTGACCAGCCGGTTACGATCGATGGCAATGTCTCAGTTGGCAACTCTGATGGTGTATTCAGTGGTCAAATGCGTCTGTTTGATGCGATCGGTTTTTCTAAAAACACACCGGCTGTTCAAGCCTTGCAAGAAGTGGCCAAAACCATGGGACGAGCCTATATTGTGGAATATCTCAACAATCTAGGTTTTGACGTTACCCAAGATGAATTCAATCTCCAATATTCCTTCGGTGCTTCAACATTCGAAGTTTCTACCTTGCAATTGGCCAGCGCGCAATCGACGCTCTTTAATGGCGGGACCCATGTCGAGCCCCACACGGTCCGTCGGATCGAATTTATGGATGGACGTGACGCGATCGATATCGAAAGCGAATCGACCAAAGCCTTAAGCGAACAGGCTGCCTATTTATGTACCGAAGCATTGCGCAATAATGTCAATGGGGCCTATTGGTATATGAGTGTTTTGAGAGACTCCTATCAGACTTTTGCCAAGACCGGTACTTCAGACTGGGGCGATAGTGGTTTAGCTTACGGTATACCTAAGGGTGTTGCAAAGGATTCTTGGATGATCGCTTCATCTTCTGAATATACGATTGCGACTTGGCTCGGCTATGAAAAAGCGATAAAAGGCGAAAACACTTACATGACCTTGTCTATCATCGATACCAACATTACGGGGCGTGTCAATAATCTCTTATTAGATCAAACTGTCGAATCATTCGGAACACCAGAAAATGTGTCAAGACCAAGCGGTATCAGTTCTATCACACATATCCTGGGAACCTGGCCCTATGCCTCAACGATCGAAGGGATGGATCAGCAATATGTTACGACCGGTTTAATCAAATCAAGTAAGGCGAGCCTGGTATCTCCAGAGTCTGCTGGTGTGGAAAGCTTAAGTGGAAGTATTACGGCAACCATGGTCGATTCCAATAATGGCACTATCGAGATCACCTGGCCGCAATATCCTGATACATCTAAACTGACCGTTTATCAAGATAAGAAGGGCAAAGACCATAAGCTCTTTGATTATTCATGGATCTTTGGCCCTGTTCAATACAAAGCTGATATCAGTGTCAATGGTCAAACAGCCACGACCGTTGGCACAGCTAACCAGACGGATCGTTTCCAAATAAACGCCTCAGCTGGCGATGCAGTTCAAGTCTGCGGTTATTACGCCTACGAGAATTCTAATGTAAATCCAGCCCGTTCAAATTCTTCTTGCGTTACTATTACCATTGAGAATACAAATGTCAGCTTGTCCATTCCAAATGCAACTGCAACACAAACGCAGCTTGATGCTTTCTTGACGCAGATCGCTTCATATGGTGCAACTGTAACACCTAGCGATCCTATCCCCACATCAGACCCTGCCTTAGCCAATCATAATGTGATCTACTTTAACGGTAGTGATGTGACAGGGCAAACAATCACGCGCACAAGTCAAGAAATCGCAAACGGTACATGGATCGTCACTAAATACGAGCTGATCGAATAAAACGCAAAAGGCCCCCCTTTAGAAAGGGGCCTTTTAATATGCCAAAAGAAAAGACCTTTAAAGGTCTGATTCTTTATAGAAACCTGTGATATTGATGTTGATCGCATCAGGTTTGATCATCGTCATATCATAGATGTTCTTGTAGATGTCTTTTTG
>CALVCF010000067.1 GCA_944325935.1 uncultured Erysipelotrichaceae bacterium
GTGATGGTATTATTATTTTGAAACTTCAACATAATGATGCCCCCTTTCTTATTTATATTCCCTATAAATAGAATAGCACATTTTGTTGGAGTTTCTTATTTTAACTAGCACAACAGGTTAAATTAAAAATTTTATATTTATTTTATCAAAATTCTATTCCTTTCTCTTCTCTATATTCTCCACGGATAGAAATCCCACACATACATTTATATCTAATTGGATGTTTTTTAGAAAAACCAAATTGATATTTTAAATTACAAACTCTACCGCATATATTACATTTAACAAAATAATTTGATACCACTATAAATTCTTCTCCTCTGAATTTTCATTTTTAATTTATACTAAATTAAAGTGGATAGCTTAATCTACCATCCATTTAGTCATCAATATAAAAAAAGCAAAGTTTCTCTCTTTACGCCAAGAAAACTCTGCCACCACAAGAAAATGATACCATATATAACAGACTCCAACAAGCTGATATTCTTTCTTTACTTAAATCCGTTATTGTTTTATCATTCTAGCCCCTTTTACTACACCATTTACTACACCATTTTCGCAAAAAATGACGATATTTGACGCTTCCAGACAAAAAGTAAGAACCCGCAAAAACCTTGTAAAATAAGGCTTTACGGGCTCTGACACCACAGGACAAAACCACCCCAAACGAGCCAAGAGGTGAGTGCTAATAATTTTTATATTTTTTGCAAACCCTGTAAAATCAATGGTTTGCAAGCATTTTCCACTCTTGAAATCTTGTCCTTGACCTTGTTTTTCGTATCAAGCACCGCACCCACGGCTGAATCCGCTCGGCTACCCATAAGTTACTTTTGGTCGCACAGCAAATGTACTCTGCGATTTCAAGAAGCTGTAAGAAGTCATTGATTGCATACAGGACTTTTTCCACGTTCCAGATACCAGTGTAGCTCTTAATCTTCTTCAATTCATTTCAGCTCATTTCTTTCAATCAATCACTCCAATCTTAAATTTGAGTATAGAAAAAGCGGTTGATCTCCAAAGGAGTAACCGCTTTAAAATGTGAAGTATGAAATTGTTTACTGCTTTGTATGGACATTTAGCTGTTCCTCAATGTTGCGTCCGCTGTACATAATACGTATAAATCTTCCTCAGCCTGTATTGATGTGACTACATTAAAAATCATAAGCCATAATCTTTGCGAATATCAGCAAAAACCGTTTTTGCGTCTTTGGTTCGACCAGCTTTCATATCCGCATATCCTTTCTCCAGCTCTGTGTTCAATTCGTCTGTTCCCAACATACTTATATCTGTAGGCGTTCTGTCTGGGATTTTTACTTCAAAGGGAAGTCCTCGCTGTAAGATAATCTGTTTATAAAACATATTGATAGCGTTAGAAGCAGGAATACCCAGTGTGGAGAGGATTTTTTCAGCCTGCTCTTTGATTTCAGGCTCTATTCTCACATATAAATTTGCTGATTTTGCCATTATAACAACGCTCCTTTATCGTGCATATCTTTTTCTTTATTATACGCAAACGTCCGTACAATAGCAATACATTGATTGACACCAATTTTGACGCCAACTTTTTATAAAATGACGATCTCTGAAGAGTTAAACAAAATCATAAAATCCGAAAAACGCCCATAAAAAGGCACTTACGGTGCTCTATAAACTTAGGCAAATACCACACTGTGCTAACAAGAGCCAAGTGCTAATAATGGTATTAATCGCATAATTAGGCCTTTCACATATCGCTTTCATCTTGAATTACAGAACATGGCCACTTAAACGATCTATCTGATAAGCTTGGCTTGAACCTCTTTAATGATGGCTTGGGGGATGAAGTCTTTGATATCGCCATTAAATAGAGCAATCTCTTTAGCGATCGATGACGACAAGAAAGAATACTCGGGCCGCGATACCAAAAAGACCGTTTCAATTTCTTTATCCAAGACCATATTAGAAGTAGCTTGTGAGAGCTCATATTCATAATCGGCGACTGCCCTAATACCTCTGATCAAAACCTTGGCTCCTGTTTTTTGGGCTAGACGTACAGTTAGATTATTATCAGAAACAACTTTGACATTTTGAAGGTGGGCTGTGCACTTTTGGATCATCTCTTCCCTTTCTTGCAAGGTAAAGGTACATTTCTTGCGCGGATTGATCATGATCGCCACGATCACTTCATCGAAGAGTTTTGAAGCTCTTTCGATAATATCCATATGGCCATTGGTGATGGGATCAAAGGTCCCTGGATATAAAGCTTTAATCATTCCTAGTCCTCCTTTTGATAATATACTAATTTCGTAATGCCATAACGGCGCTGTTTATATTGATGTAAATCGCCGTAGCTATCTAAAAGTTCTCTTTTGGCCTCGACTTCCCAAATGACGACGCTCTTTTTGTGAACGAGAGGCATTAGATCCCTCATTAATTCTTCTTGTTTATCAAAACGATAAGGTGGATCAAGAAAAATAAAGTCGAAAGGCTCTTTTAGACGCGGGATCACCCTTCGATAATCATCTTCGTATAGCTCGAGCTTAAAACCGGTAAGCGCAATATTCTCCTTTATGATCTTGATGGCTTGCGGATGATGCTCTGCCATAACGACCCTTGTTGCACCGCGCGACTTTGCCTCTAACCCGATTGCTCCGCTTCCGGCAAACAGGTCCAAAAAACTTTTGCCTTCCATAAAACCAAGACTTGAAAATAAGGCTTCTTTGACCATGTCTTTGGTGGGCCTTGTATTCGCGCCTTCCAATGTCTTTAGGCGCAAGCCCTTCTTAGTTCCGGCGACGATTCGCATCTTCTTTCAACCTGATCCTTTTGATCTCATTTTCAGCAAGACCGATTGCCATCATTGTCGCAATGATCGAGGAACCACCGGCGCTAACCAAAAGCAAGGGTACGCCTGTTAATGGAATCAAGCCCGAAACACCACCGGCATTGAAAAAGAAATGCAAGACAAGATATGCCATGACCCCGACATAGACGATCTGGGCCCTGGTGTCGCTTTTTTTATCAAGGGCATGTTTCATAAGCCTTACAATAATAACTGCGTATAGCAAAAACAAGAATAGGAAACCGACAAAACCCAATTCCTCCACTATGATCGCCAGTATAAAATCATTGTCGGCATTAGGAAAATTCATATATTTATGGACGGAATTGGCATAGCCCATCCCAAACCAGCCTCCGCTTGCAAAAGAGACAAAGGAGAGGATAAGATGATAACCGATCGTAAAGGGGTATAAAAAGGGATTGGCGCTGGCTAAAAAACGGCCGACGATATAATTGTTTGAATCAAACAAGCTGGCAAGTGCCGTACCAATAGGCGTGATAAAGACGACGATGACAACAAGGCCGAGGATCGTCGCATAAAAGACCCACTTGCGGATCCTTTCGTAGAGCTTGCTTTTGGGCACCAGCAACATTAAGGCGCACATGCAAAAAAAGACGATACCTGAACCTGTATCTCTTTGCCAGCCAATAATGATGCCAGTAACCACAAAAACCAAAAGAATGATCTTGAGATAAACCTTGCGGGCCTCATAGACACTCTTATAATTCTTAGAAAGCATCTTTGCGATATAGACGATAGCACAGACTTTCATAAATTCCGATAACTGCAAAGAGATCGGCCCAATCGTCAGCCAGCCATAGGCGCCGCTGGTTCCCATGCCCAAAAGACGGGGCAATAAGAGCGAAATCATCAAAGCCAAAGCTCCGTATTCGACGATTTTTTGCCGGAAGTCGATCACAGCGACGCGGGAAAAAAACCAAAGCATCAATAAACTACCCAAACAATAGACGACCTGGCGGATAATCGTTGCGATCAAAATGCTGTTTTCGCCAGCATATGAACCCATCGTCGCCGAGGCAATCATAAATAAACCAAATAGGAGTAATATAATAGCGGCACCAATGATCCAGAAATCATAGGCAGAGCGACGAAAAAAAGTTGAAAATTTCATAGAACCATTCTATCATATTTGTGTTTAAAAGAAAGAGAATAGATAAATGAGCAAACGCATAAATAATGGATCGATCATTCACGATAGTGATCCCCTCATCCGCGAGCACTCCTTAGAGGTCGCTTTGCCCCTTAGTAAAGAAGACGAAGAGCTTTTAAGAAGTCTCTATAACTATGTATATGATTCAACAATTAAGGAAATCGCCGAAAAAGAAGATCTGTCGCCAGCTGTAGGCATTGCCGCCATACAGGTAGGCGTTAAAAAGAAATTGATCGCTGTTGTTTTAAAGGACAGCGAAGGCAACGTCGTGCATGAATATGCCCTGGCCAACCCCAAGATCATCTCGTATTCTGTCGAAGAAGCTTACTTAGAGACAGGCGAGGGTTGTTTAAGTGTGCCAGAATATCATGAAGGCTATGTCTATCGCCCGCGCCGCATCAAGGTCAAAGCCTATAATCTCTTGACCGGCCAAGAAGAGATCATTAAGGCCAAAGATTATCTCGCGATCGTCTTAGGTCATGAGATCGATCATTTAAGCGGTACCTTATATTATGACCACATTGATCCCAAAGATCCTTTTAAAGTGAAAAAAGATGCCTTTTGCATTGATTAAGACGGCTTTAATTTGCTATATTTAGGGTGTAAAGTAATAAAAAATCAAATAATTAAAAAGATAAGGAGATTTAATGGCAAGAAAAGTTACTAGACTAGGAAAACACGCGGTAACGTCAACCTTTTATGGCGTACCTAATTTTAATCTGCACGAAGATACCCTCATCTATGCCTTAGGAGGTCTAGGCGAGGTTGGTAAGAATATGTATTGTTTTGAACATGACGATGAGATCATCATCGTCGATGCCGGAGTCAAGTTTCCTGACGACGATCTTTTGGGGATCGATTATGTCATTCCCGACTATTCCCACCTCATCAAAAACAAGGATAAGATCAAGGCCCTCATCATCACCCATGGTCATGAAGACCACATTGGCGGAATACCTTTCTTATTGCTTTCATGTCCGATCGAAAAGATCTATGCCCCGCGCTTTGCCAAAGCACTGATCGAAAAAAAATTATCAGAGAAGAGGCGTTTAGCACGTACCAACATCATCGAAATCAATGATGAATCAAGGATCCAGACCAAGTATTTTACAGTCGGTTTCTTCAACACTATCCACTCAATACCCGATTCCTTGGGCGTTCTCATCACAACACCAAATGGCCGCATCGTCGAAACAGGTGACTTCAAATTCGATCTCACCCCCATCGGTACTAACTCCGACTATCAAAAAATGGCATATATCGGCGCTACCGAGGTTAGCTTATTGATGTCTGATTCGACCAATTCCGAGGTCGACGGTTTTTCCATCTCAGAGCGCAAGGTCGCCCAATCGATCTTAGAGATCACCAAAAAGACACCTGGTCGTCTTATTGTCTCCACCTTCGCTTCAAACGTGCACCGTTTGGCGCAGATCTTAAAATCTGCAGTCGATTGCGGGCGCAGAGTCGCCGTTTTGGGGCGGTCAATGGAAAACGTAGTTGAGATTGGCCTTAAATTTAGAACGATCGATATCGATGAGTCATACTTCGTTGCGCCCGAAAACATCAATTCCGTACCAGCGAAAGAAATGTGTATCGTCTGTACCGGATCACAAGGCGAAGCTTTAGCAGCCCTATCAAGGATCGCTAACGGCACCCATCGCTTTGTCAAGATCATACCCGGCGATACCGTTGTCTTCTCTTCCAATCCCATACCAGGCAATACAATGAATGTTTCCGGTATTATCAACCAGTTAGTACGAGTTGGGGCTAATGTCTTGGTCAATACCCCCTTGGCTTCTTTGCATACTACTGGTCATGCCTCCAAAGAAGAGCAGATGTTGATGCTGCAATTGATCAAGCCCAAATATTTCATGCCAGTCCATGGCGAATATAAAATGCTTAAAATCCATGCCCAAAGCGCAGTTGAAACAGGCGTTCCGCCAGAAAACTGTTTTATCTGCTCAAACGGCGATGCCCTTGTCTTAAGAAAAGGGGAAGTCTATCGCGCTAATGTCCGTATCCAGACCGATGCCATCTATGTCGATGGCAATGATATCTCAGGTCTTTCGACTTCAGTCATCAAAGACCGCAAAATCTTAGCGGATAATGGAATGGTCGCCGCCATCGTCTGTATCGATTCCCGCAGCAATAAGATCTTGTGCAAGCCCGGTATCGTCTCGCGCGGCTTTGTCTTTATCAAGGAATCACAAAACCTGATGAAAGAAGCAGAAAATATGGTCTATGACGCCTTAAAGCGCGCCATGAAACAAAAGGTCACCTTTGGGGATCTTAAAAATATCATTAAGGATACTTTGGAGCCCTACTTATATGAAAAAACACATCGCAATCCAATCGTCATTCCTGTCATCTTGAATCATAAAGACGCGATGATCAAAAAAGAACATTGATTTGTTCTTTTTTTGTTATGATAGAAGATATGAATCCTTATCCCTACACTTTTGACAACAAGCGCTATCAGACTTTTAACTACTATCTTAAAAAGACCTATGGCGCCAAAGTTGCCAAAGTTATACTCGATGCGCATTTTACCTGTCCCAACCGCGATGGGACCAAGGGCATAGGCGGTTGTGCCTTTTGCAGCAATAAAGGCTCTGGCGATGCCAACCTTTTTTCGAAGGAAGATTTGAAGCTTCAATATCTCGAAAATAAAAAGATCATGCAAAGAAAATGGGATACCGAACTATTTATTCCTTATTTTCAAAATTTTTCTAATACCTACGGACCCCTTGATAAGATCAAAATGATGATCGAGGAATTCATTTTTCAAGAAGAAGTTGTTGCGATCGCCCTTGCGACGCGCTCAGACTGCCTCGATGAAGAAAAGATCACCCTTTTAAAAAAATACAGTGCGATCAAACCGATCTGGTTAGAACTGGGCATCGAGACAAGCAATGATCAGACCCTGGAATTTTTGAATCGCCAGGAGCGTTTTGAAGACTTTAAAAAGATAGCGCCGCTTTTAGAAGGTGCAAACCTCAAGCTATGTTTACATATCATCAATGGCCTTCCCTACGAAAATGAAGAAATGATGCTCAAAACGATCCAGGATCTAAACCGCTATCACTTTTCAGCCATCAAGATCCATATGCTTCATATCTTAAAAGATACAAAGCTGGCTGACATTTATCAAGCAAAACCCTTTAAACTCTTAAGCAAAGACGAGTATATCGCTATTACTATCAAACAGCTTGAGCGATTAAAAAAAGATGTCATCATCGAAAGATTATCGGGCGATCCAATTGAAAAGGAGCTCGTCGCTCCGACATGGGTCTTGAATAAAAGACAGCTTTTAAACGATATCGATAAAAAGATGAAAGAATTAGATACCTATCAGGGACGTTTATATGAATATTAACACCTATGCCCACAAATACTTGAAACCCCTTTTAACAAATGAAACGGTCGCCTTAGACCTCACCTGCGGCAATGGTCTTGACACGCTTTTTTTGGCTCAAAACAGCAAAAAGGTCTATGCCTTTGATATCCAAGAAAGAGCGATCGAAAATGCGAAGAAACGTTTGACGGGTCTTGATAATGTAACTTTTATCAAAGATGATCATGCCAGAGTTGATCTTTATGTCAAAGAAGAGATCGATGTCGCTATGATGAATCTTGGCTATCTCCCCCATAGCGATCATAAGATCACGACCAAGGCTTCTTCCTCGCTCCAGGCCTTTTTAAAGACCTATGCCCTTTTAAAAGACGGCGGCTATTTTTCTTTAGCTCTCTACCTGGGTCATGAGGGCGCCTTATATGAATATCATGCCTTTTTAAAAGAGCTGGCTGGCTATCTGATCATCGACCACTACCAAAATAAAAGGACTCTATTAGAGCCGCAGTTATATATCATTAAGAAAGCTGATAGACCACAAATTCACTATCCGCAAAAAGTCTGAAAGGGATAATGGTCGTTCCTACCCCATTTGTCACATCAAGCAACAGTTCGCCTTTTTGGTATTTGCCCCGTATATATTTTTTTGAACCTTCAGGAACCAAATAATCGCTTATAAAAGGCAAATTGATCTGCCCGCCATGGGAATGTCCCGCCAATAACAGATCCCCTTTTGCTAGATCGTCAAAAATATCAGGCGTATGGCATAAAATGATCGTGTATTTTGTTTCATCTATATCCTTTAAAGCCTGATCGATATCAGGACTGCCGTTTTTTAGGGAATCGATCCCTACAAGATTCAAGTCATCCACAACGAGATTCGTATTGGTGATAAGCTCGAAACCAGCTTCAGTCAAAAGTGCCGTGATCGCGCTTTTGACATTCTCATTTTTAAGGTCATGATTGCCTAAAACAGCGAATTTTCCATTTTTACTATCGATTTTATTTAAAGCATCTTTGAGATATTCCAGTTCCTCATTTGAAAGCTTGTCATAATCATCAACTAAATCGCCACCAAATAAGACAAGATCCGGTTCAACAAGATTGATCCGCCGGATTAGCTCATCTAACTGTTCTTGTTTAATGCTGGTACCATAGTGAAGATCACTAAAAAAGACGATCTTATCTCCCTTTTGATCCGCGCTGAACTTCGTGCTGTTCAAGGTCTCTTTGCGCATATTGATCCTAGTCGTATTCACATAAGCCATGTCGATATAGATAAAAGCGATAATTAACAAGGCAATAATCAAAGCGATCGCTAATTTCAAATGTTTCATCTCTATAATAATAACATATTAAGCTGTTCATTTTATTTCTTCTAAGTAAAAGCGCTCTTAGGCCGATGATGATAAGGTCGAGAATGAATATTTAATCAACAAGCGCTATATATGGCCTACTTTTTGGATTATGGCTAAATAGCTAATAGTCAATCACATTATTTTCCATATTTAGACGATATTTATAGGACATTTTTTTATTATGATAATAACGCAAGGAGATAATAGCCTTGCAGAAAAAGTAAATATGCTTCTTATCCCCCTTTAAAAAACGAGCGCATGATGCCTCGTTTTTCTTATCTTTCACATCACTTCACACAATTCCTTTATATTTTAACCACAGCTTATCGCTATGATATAGACGTAAGGTAGCTAAGGCCTTACCAGTACTAACAGGTGCTGCATATTCTATCCCCTTGAAATAATAATGAGAAAAGAACCCGTCGGGGTCCTTTTTTCATTTTAGCGTTTCATAATAGCTTCGATCTCATCCGTGGTCCTGGCGATCTTTTCCGCGAGATCTTGACAACCGTCCTCAGTGATCAATAGATCGTTTTCGATCCTGATTCCGATTCCCTCATCTGCGACATAGATTCCTGGTTCATTGGTGATGACATTGCCTGGCTTTAGACCTTGATTCAACAAGCGATGATCGACATCGTGCGTATCAAGACCAAGGTGATGCGAGACACCATGGAAATAATATTCTGATAGTTCTTTAGTCAAACCATGTTTTGGCAATTCTTCTAAATAGTAATTGACCACAACGTTATTGAGCTCGCGCAGTGTGACTCCTGGTCTTGCCATCGCTTTGACAAGATCCTGGGCTTTTAAAACTATGTTGTATAGTTCTTTTTGGCGCTGGCTGAAATGGCCATTAACAGGAAAGGTACGCGAGATATCTGCACAATAGTGCTTATATGTTGCTCCAAGATCGCATAAAAAGAGCTCGCCGTCTTCCATGACTTGATTGTTATCGGCATAGTGCAAAGTCGTCGCTCTTTCGCCACTGGCGGCAATCGTCTTAAAGGCCGTTTTTTGGCAGCCTCTTGTCGCCAAACCTAAATTAAAGACCGCCTCCATTACCATCTCATTCATCTTAGGACGAATCATCTTCATCATCGAATAGATACCATGTCTTGTGATGGCAATTGCTTCTTTGATATTGGCGATCTCTTCTTCATCTTTAACAAGTCGCAGATCGGTGATCAAAGGATAAACATCTTCGATGATAGTGTTGGGATAGGTCGTCTGCATTTTCTTGGCAAAAGTCATCGCCAAAGAATCGCTTTGAGTACTTTGATATCGCCAAAGATCTAAATACAGCGTCATACCGCCTAAAGAACGCGCTAGATTATAATAATTGGCAATATAGGCATCAAAGCTATCGATATAATTGATCATCTTGATCCCAGACAGCTTCTCGGCTTCCGCTTTGGACATCTTCGCTCCCACCCAGCGAGCCATAAGCGGATCATAACTTTCAATAAACAGGCGGGCTTGTCCTTTGCCTTGACGTTTGTCTAAAACCAAAATCATGCCAGCTTCATCAATGCCCGTCAAATAGTAAAAATTACGATTGACTTCAAAGGGCAAGCATTCATCTTCGCTAGCGGCGATCTCTTGGCCCGAGAAGAATATAGCCAGCGAATCATCCGCCAGGCTTTGCATCAACTCTTCTCTTCTTCTTTGATAGTTCTCCATACATAACCTCCTTTAAAAGATATCCTCATCTTCTATTTCGTTTGTGATTTTGATCGTTTCGATCTTATCTAAGCAATCATTGATAAGACTTTCATAATCGAATTTACTTTCATAATACAGACATTTATCTAATTTGGGTTTCGTTGTAGGATTTTTAGGCTCAAAGATGGTGCAGCAATCATCATATGGTAAGATCGAGACCTCGTAGGTACCGATATTCCGCGATAAAGTCATGATCTCGCTTTTATCCATCATGGCCAGTGGTCTTAATACTAAAGTATCAGCTACTTTGGCGATCACGTCAAGACTCTCGATCGTTTGCGAGGCGACCTGCCCCACGCTTTCCCCGTTGGTGATAAGTTTAATGTGACGTCTTTTGGCAAGCTCATCACCTATGCGATACATCATGCGCCGCATAATGGTGATTGCATAAGACTCATCAGTATGCTCATAGATTGCAAGCTGCAAATCAGTGAAAGGAACAATATGTAAAATAGCCTCGCCTTCATAAACAGCTAAGATCTTGGCCAGTTCCTTGACCTTGTCAAGCGCTTGCTTAGAAGTATAGGGCATTGAGGCAAAATGGATAAATTCAACCCTCAGACCTTTTTTCATCGTTAGATAGGCGCTGATCGGTGAATCGATTCCGCCTGAAAGAAAACATAGAGCCCGTCCATTGATCCCTACCGGAAAGCCACCAGCCCCCGGACTTTTTTCTTCCATCAGGTAAGCTAAATCATTAGCGATCGTGATATAGAGTTTTAATTGTGGCTTGTGAACATCGACCTTGAGCATGGTATTCTTTAAAATAACACCGGCTATGGCCCGATTGATCTCATCGCTTGTCATCTTAAAACGTTTATCTTGCCTTCGCGCCAGCACCTTAAAAGTTTCAGCTTTCGTATTCTGAGCCAGATATAAAGCGACTTGAGCGATCTTATCAATCTCTTTTTCACAAGCGATCGCTCCTGAAAAATGGACAAAGCCAAAGACCTTTGCCAGAAGCGTTTTGATTTTGCCATAGTCTTCGCCATTTAAATGGATATAAAGACCATCGTGACGTGCCTCATAAGTCAAAGCCTTAAACTCTTTCAGCGTCTGTTTGGTATTCTTTAATAAGGCATTGATAAAATCACGTCTATTTTTACCTTTTAAAACCAGTTCTCCATAGCGACAAACGATATATTCGTATTTAATTTCCATATTTTCTTAAGATCCCTTCTAAGACCATCATAAAATAGTCGAGCTCATTTTGTGTATTAAAATAATCGAAAGACAAACGGATCGCCCTGGTATCATCGATCCCCAAAGCCACCAAAACACGCGAAGGTTCATTTTCTCTTGAACCGCAAGTCGAACGCGACGAGACCATGATCCCCTCACTATTGAGGGCATTTAAAAGGACCTCACTTTTTAGCGTGGTAGAAAAATTAAGAATGTAGGCGATATCGTTTTTGGTCGCATTGACCGTGACGCCCTTTATTTTACCAAGTTTGATCAAAGCGTATTCCTTTAAAGCAGCTACATGTTCATAGCGCTCTTTTTGTTTTTCAAGCGCTTTGCGCAGCGTCTTAGCCAAAAGAATATTGGTAATAGCGTTTTCCGTGCCGCCCCTGATCCCATATTCCTGCTGGCCGCCGGAGATCAAAGGTTCCAGTTCTAAATGCCTTTTGCGATATAAAAGACCGCTGCCTTTTAGACCATGAATCTTATGAGCACTAAACGAAGCCATGTCGACCCCCTTTAGATCGACATCGATCTTGCCGATAGCTTGGGTCATATCGACATGCAAAAGGACATGCCGCCCCTTAAGGACTTCTTTGATACCCTCAAGATCATAGATCGTCCCAACTTCATTATTGACACTCATCAAGGAGACCAAGAAAGTATCTTCTCGCAAAGCTTCCTTGACCATTTCTTTTGTGATCATACCATCAAGATCGGGTTGAAGATAAGTCACCTCGATCCCCAAGACCCGTTCCATCTGTTTTAAGGCATTATAAACGCTGGCGTGTTCCATCACACTAGAGATGATATGGCCCTTCTTTTTTTTGAAACATAAGCCCTTGATCGCCAAAGAATTGGCTTCCGAAGCTCCACTTGTAAAGATGAGCTCGCTTGGATCTACTTTTAAAAGCTTGGCAATCTCTTCTCTGGCTTTTTTTAAAAGGCGATGGACTTTAACTCCTTTGTCGTATAAGGAATCAGCGTTATAAAAATAACGCTGTAAAAGGTCGATATAAGTCTGATATACTTCATCATCTAAGGGCGTTGTCGATGCGCTGTCAAAATAGATCTCAGGCACTGGCGTACTCCTTGAGTTTTTGATCGCCGTCCTTAGGGAAGAGTTTTTCAATGCAGGCTATAGCGATCGATAAGCTTTGCGTATATTCGCCATTGAGATAAGCGAATTCTGCCTTGGATAATTCGGCATCGACCTCCGGATAGGTCGAACGGTACTTATTGCCAAAGACGATTGCGTTTTCGACCATCAAGGCCATTCCAACGACGTTATTAACATTATTATAGAGCTTATAGACATAATCGATCGTCGCATCAAGCTTGTTATTGAGCATCTCGACATCTAAAGGGATCGCCTTTAACAAGATTTTAAGATCGTTGATATCATCAGAAGCGACTCGCAAATCATCTTCATAAGAAGCTGAGATGGCAGGGAGGCGATACTGTGCGATCTTAACTTCCACTTCGTTTAAAACGATCTCTAATTTAACGATCTGGGTCTTAGCTCGGCTTTCATCATTCGTCGTCTTGTCGATCCTTTGTTTATAGCCCTTTAACTCATTAGAGAGCACATTTACTTCATTCAACAATTCCTGATATTTGATCAAAAGATCGGAAGAAGCCGTCATATTGACACTTTGGACTTTAGCCAGTTCTTCATAACGCTTGGCTAGTTCACTGAGCTTTGGCTCTTTTTGCTCGATGACTTGCGCCAGATCTTCTAAACCGTATTTTTCTTTGTCGTTATTGTAAACGATCTCAATATATTCGTAGAGCTTGCCGCAGTCTTCGATCGCCAAAGCCAAGTCTTCATGGATCTTCTTGACTTCCCCGTAAGCCGTATTCTCTTCGCTTAAAGAGCTTAGCAAGGACTCCAGTTTTTCTTTGATCTCATTTAAGGACTCTTCAACTTCTTCGATATGACCTTGTTCGATCGTTTCAAGCTCGTCGCCCAGTTCATGATGCAAGACATTCAAACGCTCTTCAATACTAAGATGAGCAGTATAAACACCTCTTTGTCTTGTCAAGACGTATTCGCGTTTGACCTCTTCTTCTAACGTCGGTAAGACCCCGCTTGCCAAATGGACCAAAAGCGGCAGCCTATCCATCGCTTCAGTGATTTGATCGAGCTCACTTTCAACAAAATCGAGATCTTCTTGTGCTTTGACAAAGTCATTGGCATAGATCTGTTCTTCAAAACTTGAAAAGCGCTCCTCGCAAAGCTTTAAACGATCTTCGATCCCCTCATATGCGACCGAAAGCTCGCCAGCCTTTTCTATAGCCTGACTTCTGATATCGCGATAGCGTTCTTTTAAGCTATTAGAATACTCGCGCTGTTCCATTTCACGCTTGGTAATACGGTCAAGGAAGGACTCGATCGTTTGGACCTCTGTTTCGGAATCCTTAATATTCTCTAAGACGACCTTTAAAGATTCCTTAGCCTGTTTGTATTTTCGTATGGCAATATTGTCTTCAAGAGTAGCAATAAGAGCCTCTAATTGGCTAAGGTGCTTTTGACAGCTATCATATTGTTCCATATAGCCATTAAGCGCTTCCTGCATCTCTTCATTGATCTTGGCGATCTGAGTAGCCTTATTGAGCTTAAAAGCCAAAGGAACGCTCTTTAAAGCGTTAAAGCGCACATTGATATCATTTAATTCATTTTTTAGACGATTATTCTGAACTTTTTTGTATATGATAAAAAGAATGATCAAAGCTAAAACCACAAGTATGGCAATAATGGCTTCGTTTGGCATCTAGTCGACCTCCTTGAACAAAACTACTAATATGATACCATAAAATTTGACAAAGACGGCGTTAATCGGTATATTTATATGGCATTTAAGTAGCAGCATGTAAAGTATAGAAGACAAGCGTCGATACCTGATGGTGGTAAGTAGCCTAGCTGCTCAGGGCGAAAATCTAATATCGACACTCCTTCTTATGATTTACACCTCACTTTAATGCTGACAGACAAAAGGAGGAATATTAATGTCTAGAAATACCGGACCAGTCTGGCGTATATCAAGACGTTTACGCTTCTCGATCTTGGAAACAGGTGAAGAATTAGCTAAGCGCCCTTATATCCCAGGTCAACACGGCAGTCCTACCAAAAGGATCAAACAAAGCAACTACGGCTTGCAAAAAGCTGAAAAACAAAAGATCCGTCATATGTACGGTCTAAGCGAAAAGCAATTCTACAACACTTTCTTAAAAGCTTCTAAGCGCAAAGGTGTCACTGGTACCAACTTACTAGTTATGTTAGAATCGCGCCTTGACAACATCGTCTACCGCATGGGCTTTGGTAAAACCAGAAGAGCAGCACGCCAACTTGTCAACCATGGTCATATCTTAGTTGATGGCAAGAAAGTCGATATCCCATCATACGAACTAAAACCTGGCCAAGTCGTTGAAGTTAAAGAAAAATCACGCAATCTGGCTATGATCAATGAAGCTCTTGAAGCGAACATATCATTCAAAGATTTTGTCAATGTCGACAAAGACAACAAAAAAGGTACTTATACGCGCTATCCAGAACGCAACGAATTAAATACCGAAGTTAACGAATTACTAGTTATCGAATACTATAACCGTTAATAAAAAGCTCCAATTATTTGGAGCCTTTTTTATTTAAGCATTCTAAGTAATACCCGCAAAGTTTCATGACATTGTCTTTAGCGTCAAAACCCTGTCTTTTTAAAGAAGACGTCTCATCTTGGCGATCGTAAATACTGTTTTCTTTGATGACATCCGCCCAGCTCTTTGGATCATCGATCTTTAAAAACGCAAAATTGGCGGTAAGTTTTGTGCGCTGATCGACATTAGTGCTGCAAAGGCAATAGACACCACTCGCCTGTGCTTCGACTAACGCATAGGGCAAGCCTTCAAAAAGTGAAGGCATCAGCACAAAATCCAGGGCATTCAAAAGCTCGGGCACATCGCTTCGACTGCCTAGCAATAAGACATCCGATCCTATTTTTAATTCAGCCGCCTTTTGGATGATCGCCTCTTTCAATTCGCCTTCCCCGATATAAACCAGCTTAACTTTAGTGATCGATTTCTTCAAAACAGCTAAGACATCTAGGAGAAAGAGGGGATTCTTTTGAAAGTTCAAACGTCCGATCGCCCCCACTAACAACATATCGTCAAGACCTAATTCTTGCCGTTTTCGCGCTCTTGTTTGTGCATCATAATAAAAACGATCCAGGTCGATCCCATTATCAATAAGCCGATAGGGATGCTTGCCATATAAAAAGGCACCCGCTTCTTTAGAACAAGCTAAAAGGTGATCAGTCCATAAAGGAATCAGTTTTTTAATGACATTCTCAAGTTTATCTAAAAAATAATTATCGACAAAATTCTTGGAGCCATGACTATGTGAAACTAGTACCTTGACACCCATAAGCTTAAAGACGGGTAAAATGATCCCATTCAGCGCATTCATATGGGCGTGGACCAGATCATATCGCTCTTTTTTGAGCATTGCGAGCACCTTAAAAAAGCTCGATGGGGCTAAATGATAGATCTTGATCCCTTTCTCTATGAATGCTTCTTCATATGATCCCTTCTTTTTTGAAAAAACTAAAAGGTCGATCCTTAGATCCTTGGGAGCGTACCTGATGACATTCATCATAAAATTTTCGGTGCCCGCCCGGTTTAAGGCGCTGCCATGCACAAAGAGGATCTTTTTCATAGACATTGATCGATAAAAGCCTGAAAGATTTTTGAAGATGCTTCATCATGAAGCTTTTCAGGATGCCATTGTAGACCAATAAAGCCCTCTTCTTCGATCGCCTCGATCACGCCATCCCTGCTGATAGCTGATACTTTTAGACCTTGACCAAGCTCTTTAACAGCTTGATGATGGAAAGAGTTGACCTTCAAACACTTAGAACCTACGATATGATATAAAAGACTGTCTTCGGCTATTTCCACTTCATGGCGATAGCCCTCAAAACTAAAGGCTGGGTTATGCAATCCCCTTAGATCTTTGAAATCGCGATCGATATCATTAAAAAGCGTCCCGTGTTTATAGATATTATAAATTTGCAGACCGCGGCAGATCCCAAGGATCGGCTTGCGCGCCTTTTGAAAAGCCCTGATCATTTCGATCTCAAAGAGATCCTGGCGGTATTGTTCGTCCGGGTCATCGTGATCAACAACGCCCGCACAGCACTTTTTAGTGACATCGTCTCCACCGCATATTAAAAGACCATCAAATTCTAACGCATAGTCATTGACACTTTGATAGTCTAAAGTCAAGATATAGGCTTTAGCTCCGTTTTCAATCAAAGCCTTTAAATAAGCTTCATTAACGCCAAACTTATGGCCGTCGTCACTCACAAAGCGCGGAGTCAAACAAATCCTAGGCCTCATCCTTTACCTTTTGCATCGCCTCGCGAATGATCTTGGCAATACTATCAACAGCCTTGTCGACATCGTCGTTACAGACGATATATTGATAGCGGAAAGTCTCTTTTAATTCTTGGGTCGCTTTGCGCAAGCGCTTATGGACTACTTCTTCTGTTTCACTGGCCCGATGACGAATACGAGCTTCTAATTCTTCAAGACTTGGGGGAACCAAAAAGATCGAGATGCATTCATCATCATATTTCATCTGGTTCATAACCTGTTTAGCACCGACTGTGTCGATCTCCAAAAGCACGTTGAAACCTTCGCTTCTTTTTTCTTCAACATATTTTTTGGGCGTTCCATAAAAATGGTCGACAAAGACTGCATGTTCCAAAAGCTCTCCGTCATAGATCGCCTTTTTAAATTCTTCTTCGCTCACAAAGAAGTAGTTGACACCATCTATTTCCCCTTCGCGCTTTTCGCGGGTCGTCATCGACACCGAATAACAAAGACGCAAATCTTCGATCTTCATGAGTTTGGTGATGATCGTGCCCTTGCCTACTCCACTGGGCCCGGAGAAAACAATTAATAAACCTTTTTTCATATTGTAATAGTATCACAAAGGTCTCCGGTATTAACATCAATTTTAGAACAAATGAAAATCAAGAGCTTTTTTATCTGTAAGCTATAATGGTATAATCTTCTCATGGCACTTGATGGAATCGTTTTAAGCAAGATCAAAGAAGAACTTGCTGCTTATTTGCCCATGCGGATCAATCGCATCACCCAGATCTCTAATAACGAGATCCTCTTTAATGTGCTGGCAAATAAAAAAAAGGCTAATCTTTTAGTATCCACGCACAGCAATTACAATCGCTTGCACTTTACTGAGCGTGAATATAAAGCCTCGAATGAGCCTGGTTCTTTTATTATGCTGTTGAGAAAACATCTGGGAAATGGGATCATCGAAAAGATCGAGCAATTCGATCATGACCGCTATTTAAAACTAAGTATCCGCAGTTTAGACGATCTATATGATATAAGACATTTTAGTCTATACATCGAACTGATGGGTAAATATGCCAATGTCATTTTAGTTGACGAGCATGATTTGATCATCGATGCCTTTAAACGGATCCCGCCCTTTGAAAATAACAAGCGTACCATTTGGCCGGGCGCCAAGTTTGAAAAAGTTCCATCTGATCCTAAATACGACCCCTTTTTGATCGACACGATCGAAGATGAAGAGTGTCTATATAAAAAACTGCAGGGTTTTTCCCCACTTTTAGAAAAAGAAGTGCGCTACCGAGAGATGAAACAGAGCTTTAAAGCGATCATGCAAGAGATCAAAGATTCTAATTCGCTTTATATAACAGGGCAAGAATATCATGTCATCCCCCTGCTGCATCTAAACAAAGGCTATCAAGCTTATCCACTCAGTGCGGGCTTTGATCATCTCTACTATGATCTTGAAGAAAAAGAGCGCATTAAAAGTATCAGCGCCAATATTTTTAAATTTACCAAACGCGAGCTGAAACACTATAAGACTAAACTCAACAAGCTGCTTAACGCTTTAAAGGAAGCTGATAATTGTGATGATCTACGCCTTTTTGGTGATCTTTTATATATGTCAAATGCGCTTGATCAAAAAGGTTTGAGCTCTATTGTCGTCAATGACTTTGATGGAAAAGATGTGAAGATCGCACTTGATTCAAAATTGAGTCTAAAAGAAAACGCTAATCGCTATTATCACCTCTATCAAAAAAAGAAGCGCTCAAAACAATATCTGGGAGAACAGCTGAGGCTGACTCAAAATGAGATCAGCTATTTTGAAGCGGTCGATGAACAATTGGCGCTGGCCAACTGGGAAGATGCCTTAGTGATCAAGGAAGAATTAGAAAAATACGGCTATCTTAAAGCGAAGGGCAAAAAGAAAAAGGTCAAGACCAATAAGTGGCAACTTTATCAGATCAAGTATAGGGATCATCTTATCACCTTAGGTAAAAACAATCTTCAAAACGAGACTCTGACCTTTAAATATGCCAAGAGCCATTATCTATGGTTTCATGCCAAGGACTATCATGGCGCACATCTTTGCGTTGATGCCAGTGAAGTCGATGAAGACACACTCCGCTTTTGCGCCAAACTGGCCGCTTATTATTCCAAAGGACGTTATTCCTCATCGGTGGCCGTTGATTATTGCCTGATCAAGGATGTCCACAAGATCAAAGGAATGAAGGCCAGTTTTGTCAGCATCAAAAACTATAAGACGATCTATATCGATCCTCTTTTAGAAGAGCCTAAAGATCTAGTGCTCATCTAAATACTCTCTCAGTTTTTTTACTTCATGGATCTTTAGACGCCGATACTCACCTGGTCTTAGATCACCCAAGCTGATATTGGCTTCTTTAACGCGATGTAGGCGCAAGACCTTATATTGACAAAATTCCATCATGCGCCGTATTTGGCGATTGCGTCCCTCAAAGATCGTCATCAAAAGCTTGGTGGTTTTTTTATTGGGATTGTAGGCAATGACCTCAACTTTGGCCTTTTTGGTCTTGACGCCATCTAATACGATACCCTTTCTTAAAAGTTCCAACTTATCTTGGCTGATCTTATCGTTGATCGTTACTTCATAGACCTTGGGGATCTTAAATTTGGGATGGATCATCTTTTGACAAAGATCGCCATCGTTGCTCAAAAGCAGAAGCCCACTTGATTCAAAGTCGAGCCTTCCTACCGGATATAGGCGATATGGGGCCTCGATCAAGTCACTGACGCAGGGTCTTTTACGATCATCGCTAACGGACGATAAAACATTTTTAGGCTTATTCAAAAGGTAGACGACCTTCTCTTCTTTTTTTATTAAGACACCGTCGACCTCAATCTTGACGTCGCCTTTGAACTTTTGACCTAGGCTATCGATGATTTCGCCATTTACTTTGACTCTTTTGGCTAAAATCAGTTCTTCAGCCTTGCGTCTTGAACAAAGTCCGCTCTCTGCAATGATCTTTTGTAGTCGTTCCATGACTTTTCTCCTTTCTTCTTGCTTTTTAAATAGCCGACAATCAGCAGTTCATCTAACAAAATAAACAACAAGGGCACAGCCTTATCTATAACCTCCCATAAATAGAAGGAATCCGCATTATCGACCGTCAGATTCTCGTCCTTACCGATAAAATCATAAGAATTAGCTGTGTCGACCTCATAGATCATGTAAGCTCCTTCTTTTTTAGTTATAAACTCGATCCTGTCTTTTGATTGGGCACTTTCGCACTTATAGACTTCTTCGCCATCAAGATAATAGACGGCATAAGATTTATTGGCATTAATATCGTCTAAACTTATGGAGATGACCATAGGAAAATCGGCACTTACGCTTTCAAAATTGCGATAAAAGGAAAGTTTGAAGCCAGCTACATTTTTTAGACCATAGCCGCTGGCAGCTTTTATAAGTTTATTCTCTTCTTCACCTGTCAAGGTCCCTAAACTAAGGCGGTAGGTATCCTTAAAAAGCGGGCGGTCTTGACTGTTGGACGCACTGAAATCAAAGGCCAGGGCCATACCTGATACCATTAGATCATAGTTATTCGCATCGATCGCAAAATTGATATCGTCTTGATAATAAGGCATGACCATGCTATCTAAGGAGCGTATATCTTGTGGGCTAAGTGCGTGATCGCATGTTTTGATCAGCGAAATAAGTTTGGATAATTCAACCTCATCGTAGGTAAGATTCTCTTCATAATTCTGTATAAAACTTTCCAAATTTTCTAACAGATACAGCTCGTCTTCATAAAGCTCTTGGCTGATCTCGACCTTCGCCTCAAGGCTCAAACCGCAGTATTCTATCACTATAGTCTTTTCTTTTGCCACACTTGTATCGATATCAAAAACCATATCAGTATTCAAACTGATGATCTTTTCGCTTTGATCCGCATAGACGACCTTGAGCTTACCATCTAACTTTAAGGGGCTGTTTTGCATGGTGACGCCGGGGCTTTCAACAAGTTCGAGATGATCGATCTTTTTATACTGGGCGCGATATGTTTGATCGCCTTTTACGCTTTCAAACTCCTTATCATAGCCCACAAATTCATAGCCCTCGAGTTCTGGATCGCTCATTGATGGTAAAAGCCCCTGCAAGAGGCGGTATGAGACGACCTGACCTTCGCGATAGGTCCCCTCGCCTGCATCAAACGTAATAGTGTGATACGTCTTGTCATTAGTCGCTTCGTGCAAGATTTTAATGCCATCTTTAGCGATATACGCAACATTTTTTTCAAAATCATAGCGATCGTCTTCACTTAAACTGGGTTCATAGGCAACTTTATAATAATTATCGCCCTCTTCGATCACCAAAAAGGCAAAAGGAGCGGTCTCTATCTCATAATAATATGAGCTTAGACTCTCGTCTTCATAAAAGCGGATGGTCCCCTCTTCTTTGATCGCCAAGAAGTTGCCGGCGTCTTTTTGACCTAAGTTTAGGTCGAGTTCATAGTAGATCCCCGCAACTTTTTCACCCCAGTAAGGATCGCTTGAATAATGGCGATTGAGGCCACTTTGCGGCGACCCTAAAAAAGTTCCCGCATAGACCTCACTGCGATTATTGGCATAGCGATTGGAGATGATATAACGCGCTTGGGCATAGATCGAAGAGGCAATGCTTTTGTAACGTCCGGCCTCTCTTTCTTCGCTAGTGCTTAAAGCTAGATCTGAAAAGAGGTTGTTGTAGCTATAAGCCATCTGACTTTTGCCATAGGCGCTTTCATTGATGCTGATGGCTAGAAGCAATAGGGCATTGGCTCCATAGAGGTTCTGGTTGGCATAAAAATCTTCGAAGCTTCCAGCTAGTTGGGAGCGATTGACAATATCATTGGCCCCATCTTGATCTTTATCGGTATAAGAATCAAGACGTCTGGCCAGATCGAGTTCTTCTTCAAAATAGGTTTCTAGCTCTTTATAGCTATAGTTTGAATAGGAACGCATGGGAAGATAGGCATAATAGTTATAATAGGGATCATCTTTATTAAGGGCATGATCGTAAGTTTTGGCATTTTGATCATCGCTCATCAGATAAAAATCATCATAAAAATAGCGCCCGTCATAGCTGTAATAGTAGTGCCCTTCTTCAAGATAGGCAGGACTGCTTGATAAAAGGGCATGATAGGCATAGTAATCAAGCTCCCATTGGTTTTTGATGTCATGATAGAGCTCATCTTGACTAACACTGTAGCGCGAAGGCTTAAAAGACATATCAGAATAGGGTTGCAAAGTGACTTCGTCACGGGCAATGCTGGCCCTTTCCCCCGCCAAAAGAAAGGTTACCGTATCAAGATCGCTCTGACTTGATAGATATAAGGCGTCTATGGCATAGCAGGGATTAAAGCTCATCTCTTCATTTAGGTCAACTTTAAGACTGCAGCTTTTATCACTATTAAAGATGACCATGCCGTATTCCATCAATAAGGCATCATCGTTTTCATATAGAACAAGGTTGTCATAATCATCAGAGTTGCTTAAAAAACTATCGTAGGCACTATCAAGATCAGCAAAGCTGGCGACCATGATCATGCCATCGTCGCGATAATCGACCAAGCGATAGATCTCTTCTTGAGCTTTGATCCTTAAGGGACATGCAAGGATCATTACCATCATCAACAAAAAGAACTTTTTCATTCTTTTCATTTTACATCATTAAAGCCATTATACTCAAGGAGAGCAGCAACGATCTGATAGATCCCGTCATATAAAAACAGAGCTAAAATAAAATTAGAAACGGCATGCACCAAAGAAAACAAGATCCCGTTTAAAAGATAGGCAATAGTAACACTTAGACCATTTACCAGAAGTGGCAAGGCAAAGACGACATCAAAGAAAAGTCCGAAGAAAAAAGATAAAAAAGCTACCTTGAGATAGCTAGGCCGCCTGATGAGAAAATGGGTAATGAGAACGATCAGGATAAAGACTAGATAATAAGAAAGCGCAAAAATATTAATGCCATAGAGCAGGTTTTCTAAAGTCGCATAGCCAAAGGCGATCAAAAGCGAGTCTCTTAAGGGCAATAAAAGGGCCAGGATCATCAAGATGAGCGTCACGACCTCGATATTGGGCAAGAAGGCTAACGCCTCCTTCACTATCACCAATAGCCCCACTAGTAAGGCGTCTAAAACCAATAATTTAAGACGCATAGCTGATCAGGGAGAAAACGAATTCATCGCCGTTTTCTAAAGTGATCTCATCAGCAACCGGACAAAAAGCGCTGGCTTGACAAACCTTGTTGTTATCAGAACTATAGATCCAATATAGACCCCTAGACATATCTTCATAATAAAGCTCATCTTTACCTAGGGCTTTGATATACATGCCATAGCTTTGATTTTCATAATCCATCAAAAGCTCTTGCTCGTCTTTAAGCTCGATGAGCAGTTCTTTTAATGTATTGGCCTTAGTATTAAAGCTGGCATCTAAGACAGTCTTTTCAGCAGTTTTAATGCTCAGCTTGATCAGTTTATCTGATGAATCTTGAATCTCCGGTCTATTACAAAAGGCAAAAGCCAGTACTAAAAATAGAAGGGCTATAACAGCTAGAATGATCTTTTTATACATGTTTCTTCCTTCTTTTGATCAAACACTTCTTACCGCTACCAATAAGGTCTTGGCGCCCCTCTTTCATCAGTGCCTCATAGACCAGATCGTAGTTCTTGGGATCGCGATATTGTAAAAGAGCTCTTTGCATCGCCTTTTCATGAGGCTTTTTAGCCACATAGATCTTTTTCATCGTCAAAGGATCGACCTCGGTATAATACATTACCGTCGAAAGGGTCGAAGGAGTGGGATAAAAGTCTTGGACCTGTTTGGGATAGTGGTGAATATCTCTTAGATATTCCGCCAATTTGATCGCACTTTTTAGAGTCGATCCGGGATGTGACGACATGAGATAGGGCACCAAAAACTGGTTCATTCCCTCTTCTTGATTAAGGCGTTCATACTTCTTCACAAAAGCGTCGTAAACTTTAAATGGTGGTTTGCCCATCGCTTGGAGTACTTCATCGGCAATATGTTCAGGGGCGACCTTGAGCTGCCCAGAAATATGATATTTGACAAGCTCTCTAAAAAAACTCTCATCTTGATCATAGAGCAGATAATCATAGCGGATACCGGAGCGAATAAAGACTTTCTTGACTTTCGGCAAACTCCTCAAAGCCCTTAAAATATCAAGATATTTTTCATGGCTCACCTTAAGATTGGGACAGCGTGGGGAAAGACAGGGCCTTAAGGGGCAGACTCCTTTTGTGAGCTGTTTGTCGCAGGCGGGCTCTAAAAAATTGGCAGTCGGTCCGCCGACATCATTGATATAGCCCTTAAAATCATCTAATTCGCTTATTTTGATCGCCTCTTTGATCAATGATTCTTTGGAGCGCGATTGGATGATACGTCCTTGATGAAAGGTCAAAGCGCAAAAATGACAGCCGCCAAAACAGCCTCGATTGATAGCTAAAGAGAATTTGACCTCTTCGATCGCTTTGACATGGCCTCCATTTTGACGGTAGACAGGATGGTAATCACGCTCGTATGGCAACTCATAGACATCGTCAAGCTCCATTTGCGTCAAGGGACGATTAGGCCGATTTTGTACGATATAAATATCATCATAGGGTTCAACTAACACTTTGGCGCTGAAGTGATCGGTGTTCATATACTGGATCTTAAAGGAGCGAGCATAATTCAGCTTATCCATCTTTAGCTCGCGATATGAGGGCAACATGATATGATCGCTCAAATAGGAGATATCTTTTGTCTTATAGACTACTCCATCTAAAAAGATGAGATCTTTAGCCTTAAGACCACTGTTTAGGGCATCGGCGATCTCAATAATCGAATTATCGCCCATGCCATACATCAAAAGATCAGCTCCTGTCTCTAACAAGATCGAAGGCCTCATGCCATCATCCCAATAATCGTAATGCGCCAAGCGCCTCAAACTGGCCTCGATCCCTCCGATCAAGACATCCACATCCGGGTAAGTCTTCTTAATAGCTTTTACATATTTGATCAAGGCGCGATCAGGCCTTCTATTGATCATATCCGGTGCATATAGATCGTACTTTCGTCTTTTTTTAGCGACGGAATAATTGTTGACCATAGAATCAATATTGCCTGAAGAAACCAAAAAAGCTAGGCGTGGACGGCCAAGGATCTTAAAAGCATTTTGGTCATTGAGGTCGGGTCTTGCGATCACGCCGACTTGATAGCCATGTCTTTCTAAGATCCTGGTAATGATCGCAGCACCAAAACTTGGATGATCTACATAAGCATCGCCAGTAACATAGACAAAATCTAATTGTTTAATCCCTCGTTCACGAAGGTCTTCTTGATCAATCGGTAAAAAGCTCATAATTCATTTATATCACAAAGCTCAAAAGAATGACAGACAGCTATGATCAAAAAGACGCAATTGTTTAAGGGGAAGCGTCATAATAAGAGGACTATCCCGATAAAAGACAATAAGCGGTCTTTTGATTTTCACAAGCTTCTTCAATAGATCAAAGTTTTCTAATAGTGACAGTTCAAGACTAAATTCAACTTCATAGCTTTGGTCATATACAAGATCTAGAAGTGTTAAATGGATGCCCTTTTCCATACGATGACACATCCCCTTTCATTAGATGGGCAATATAAATATGCCTCTTCTTCTTTTAGTTCGTAATTACAACGAAAAAAGAGATCATGACAAAGGCCTTTACCGACAAACAGGATCCAATCATACAATTCTAGTTGTTTTTCATCAAAAGGCAGATAATCCCAATAAGTAATCCCTATTTGTTCTTTAAAAGATCTTAAAAATTCATGGTCTTTGGCGAAGACTCCGATCTTTGACTCCAGGGCTAGTTTTATTGCTTGACGAGTGCTTTTGTCATAACCCAGAAAGATCTGTGGTGGACAAGCTTTGATCATAAAAGAAGCAGGCAAATGTGCTAAGACCTTGGCGCGGTCTTTTAGTCTGAGATCGGGTTTGGCTAAAAAGAAGGGCAAAAGCTTCCCGTGATCTAAAATATACATATCTTCCTTTAATTCATCATACTTGGCAAAACGCATAAACATCTCTTCTTTACCCGGTTTTGAAAGATCGATGATGTTTTTAAAGGGAAGACTTGGAATATGGTCGTTGAAACCCGCATAGACAAAGGCGATGACCACAAGCTTCGAGTTCATGCCCCGGTGCTTGAAATGTAGATAAAGCTCTTCTTTTTTCATTAGATCAAAAAGATCTTCGATCACCAATAGACCACTCAGGTCTTGATTTAAAAGATAAGTTAAATCATCGTCCGCAAGCAATTCGACCTTAGCGCCATCAAAATCCTTTCCATAATAGAAAACATTATTATCGCTTTGACACAGAATGATCTTGATAAAGCTTTGGCGATCTTCCTTAAAGCGAAAATAGATCAGGTAATGGCCATCATTGAAATAACAGGCTTCGATCTGATCATTTTGATAATCGTCCTTCTCACCCAAGATAATTCCCTTCTGATAACGCTTTTTTAAAATACTTAATAATTCGCGCTTGGGTTTTAAAGAAAAAAGGGCTTTTTTAATTGTGTTTTTATCTTCACTAAAGATCTTTCTCAGGATATGTATCCTCCTGGTATCGAAATTGCCATTTTGATAAGCAGTTTCTTTTGCGATGCTAAGATCGCTATGTAAAAGCCTGACCCGTGCCGTATTTTTTGCTTCAGGATCATCAGCTGTATAGTAGCTTTGGCCATGGATAAGTTCGTCATCAAAGCTTAGGTAGAATTCACCCGGTTTTTTTAGAGGTTCAAGATCAGACAGGGCAATAAAACGCCTTAAATCGAAGTGATTTTTGAATTTAAGAGCAAGCTTGTAGGAGATATTGGTAGCGATCTCGTCGTCGATGACACTTTGAGGATTCTGCGTCGCCAAGATCAAAAGAATACCCAAAGAACGCCCTATTCGCGCCAAGGAGATCAGGTCTTTGATAAAATCGGGGCTTTCCTTTTTAAGCTCGGCAAATTCATCGATCACCAGCAAAAGATATGGGATATTCAAGAAGCCCGGAACCTTCCTATAAGCGCTTCGATAAGTATGAAGATCTTTGATGTTTTCATGAAGGGCCTTAGACAAGTCGGCAAAAGCCTTCTCACGCTTGATGCATTCTAAACGAAAGATCGACATGTATCTTTTAAAGGTTCGAAGGTCAATATTATCAAGACTCAGATCGATGTGCGGCAATGGGCGGCCATTATAAGACAGAGCCTGACTTAAGGCACTGCCCTTGAAATCAATGAGGGCAACCCTTAAAATATCCTGATCATAATTGAGACAAAGCGACAGGATAAAGGAAATGAGCCATTCGCTCTTGCCGGACCCCGTCGATCCTCCTACTAACGCATGAGGACCGATGCCCTTATCGCTGATATCGAAAAATAAGGGATTACCTTTTACGTCAAGACCGATCAAAGCCAAGAGACCTTCCTTTTTTTCTAGTGGATATTCAAGTAATTCAAAGTTTCTGCTCACTTTGATAAGGGCGCCCTCGTTTTCGATGATCTTCTGTAATTGGTTTTGTGTATCTTCGCTTCTTAAATAAGCTATTTTACGGCTGATAAGACCGCTTTTTAAAAGAGATCCCGCATCATCGATCAACAATTCCTGATAGCCCCCTTCATTGAAGATAAAGGCCGTCATATTTGTATTGATCTTAGTAAGATCAAGCTCCTTTTGGCTGAAGATGAGATAGTAATAAGAATCTTTTAAAGAAGATATGGCACTATCGTCGGCAATGACTAAAGGACGATGTTCAAGATATGCAAAGGGAGCTCTTTTAAAAAGTGAGGGTATTTCCATACCGATAAAGACTGATTTAAAATCACAGCCCTTTTGAAAGGCTAAGATCTTTAAGATGAGCTCGTTTATCCAAGCAAGGCAATCTCTAGTGTTGACCCGGATATAGCGATACTTTTTAAGATCCAACAAGCACAAGGGATTTAAGGGTTCTGACAGTTCTTGGAGCGCCGTTTCAACATTAGCACTGCTATGTTCAAAATCTTTATTATATGCCAACAAATCACGATCAAGATCAAAGCCAAGCGGAATGCAAAGAAAGTTCGGACTGGTGCTTAGCCGATATTTGAGATCGGGATAACAAGTGTTTAGATACACTTTTGTATATAGATTGTAAGCATTTTTATATTCTTTGATTTCGCCTTTAAGGAATTTGATCTTCTCAAAAGAGACCTCTTCATATGTTTTAAGCATCTTTTTATATTCACTTTTATACCTGAGATGTTCTAAAAAAGGATTCAAGAGACTCATCATAAGCATTACTGTCGGCATCAGGATAAAAGAAAGCATCTGCAAGAAATTATGACCGCTTTGAAGACTCACATATAGATTGATAAGCGCTATTACAAACATACAAAAAGCCATTAAAAAGGACGTCAAAAAACTAAAAATGAAGCTAGGACGGTGAATGATCGGGGGCTCTTCAAGCTTTAAGCTGAACTTTTTCGTTTCAAAAACAATGTCCTCAAAATAATCACGCTTTAGTTCTGACTTGATTTCTTTTTGATAGAGGATCAAGGGATCGGCGAGATTGACTTTTTTAGATGTGACGATCAAATAAAGCACCCCTTGATAAATGATCAAAGTATCATCAAAGCGGATCTGATCCCCTTTATTAAGTATTGCCTCCTCACACTTAAATCCATTCACAAAGACCTCGGCTCGTCTTTTGATCAAACGGCCATCTTTAATAAATACGAGTTGATGTTGATCAAGGATGATCGTGCTGGCCTTGTGATCATAGGCCAAAAGATTCTCTTTGGCGTTTTTGAGATAGCGTTTGAATTCGCGATGATAGCTTTGAATTTCGATCTTATAGAAGCAGCCGCTTGGCTCAAACACCAATTTCAGCTCCTTTCTTAGGTCATATTCCTGATTTGAGATCTTTAAATACCAAAGGGCGCCCTTTTTGATAAAGGCGATATTTTCATCAAACTCAAAGGGCGCCAAACGATCCAGATAATATTCAAAGATCCGCTCATTTTTCTTGATTAGTACTAGTGTTTCCATAAGATACGAGCACATTGAGATAAACCTCATACTTTTCATCCATCGTATAGATCCTCACCTTGGTCGCACCGGGCTTTAAGGCTAAGAGTTTATCGCCGGCGATCTTGACGATCGAATCATCTTCAACTTTAAACAAGAGCTCGTTTTTTGAATAATCTTTGGGCCAGGCCTTTAGCGGTATAGCAGTTTCATCTTCTTTGAGCACCAAAGAATACGTGCTGAGAATGATCGTTTCAGGATCTAATTCGGCACTTGATGGAACCTTGATATTAGTGCGATCGTGGACCGTGCACTTTTCGACAAACTGACCATTTTCAAAATGCGAGCGATTGTGAAAGATCTGGTCGTCTTCATCAAGGATATGGAAGGTGTGAGTAAGTCCTAAGCGATAGGCTAAGGTATCATCTGAATTCAATATTACGTCTAGTAGCCAGTTAAGCGAAAGATCGCCACAGATCCTAGTATCAGGATTATCTTCATAGAGATCTTCTAAAAGATCATAATCTTGCGTATTTTGAAAGCTATTGACCTTCCCTTCGCTGTCAAATAGATGCAAGGTCGCCTGAGCCTTGGCCTCAATGCCAGCCTCGGTCTTTATATCTAAAAGAGCGAAGCCTAGAGCTTGAAGATCGAAATCAAGACCAAGGCTTGTCTTAGCTTTGGCATAGATCTGACCGTCACTGGCAAAATCATGATCACTGATAACGCGCAGAGCGTTGTTTTTGATCGCCAGACCCAGACTATGATCGGTATCGAGCACTAATTCGATATGGCCGCCGACATAAATATTCAACTTGACTTCGGCCATTAGATTCACAAAAGGAATATTTGCCAAAGGCAATTTGATCTTAAAAAGAGTGAACGATGTCTCTACCAGCTCGCTTTGCGGCTTGATAGCCAAGGGGATCGACTTTAAAAGCTCGCCATAGTCAAGGTTTGAAAAATCCATAAAGTAACGCTTATAGTTAGCCTTCGATAAGCCGACTTCCTCGTTTGTTTCAAAATCGATCTTTAAATAGGCCTCTTTGATCACACCACTACCATAATCCCATTTATAAGAGGGGCGAATATTCTTGATATCGGCATCAAAATAGGCATTCAGCCCCTGTTGAGTCTTTTTCGAGACCCTTAGATGGATCTTGTTTAAGGAAAGCGAATAGGAAATGCGGTAGCCGTCTTTTTCGATGACCTTGGTACTCGATGACAATCTTTCATAACTGTTATCATCATAGATCGAGGTCACTTCTTGACTTGCCATGTCATCAACAACGATTGCTTCACTAAGATCAAGACTTCCGCTATAGCTAAATTTAAGCTCGGAGAAGACCTCTTCAAAACTTGCTTTTTCTAAGCGGTAAGCTTCTGCTTCCTTTGCGATGATCTTATAAGGCGTGTTGTCGATCAATACGATCTCGTTTACGCCAAGATCTAGATCAAAATAATACAAGCCCTCTTCTTGCTCATATGTTTCGATCTCTTTAAAATCCTCTTTAAACTCATACTCTCCGCTGCTTGCAAATTCCTGGTTGTCGATGATGAGAACCGCCTTATCAAGATAAGCCCTTGCTTCATTTTGATCAACATGATCTTTCGGATAGACTTTATTGTTATCGGGAAGGATGATCTTGTGGGCAACCAGTGTCTTAAGGGCATCTGGATAAGCGCTTAAATACAGATCATCAAATTCTGACTTACAGGTTTTAGATGGCAATAGTGCACTTAAAGTCACGGCGACAAAATCACGGTCAAGGGCAAGGTCTAGGTCTTCTTCACCACCGATCACTCCCCAAACGATCAGATCATCTCTTGTCTTAAAACCAGCCTTATCCTGCAACAAGTCAAGATAAGCGCTTCTTTTGAAAAGCTCTTCCTCTTTATGACAGGCAACTAAGGCCGCTACACAAAATACAACAAGGACGAGCGTGCATTTTTTAACCCACGTTTGTAGCGTTTTGGGTGATCGTGCTTTCCAAAGATTCATAAGAACTTACGGTATAATCAAGAAAACGGGCGTAAGCTTCGATCGTCAAAGCCTGTTCCTTAAAACGCTTGGCGAAATAGACGAAGCGCTCTCGAATCGTCTTTGATCCTTCCGATTCCCAGACTCCGCTTAAGCTTTGCATGTCCTTTTCGCTTTTACTTAGGACCAGACTGATCTCTTCGTTGAGTTTTCTTAACTCGCTAGAGAGCTGTTTGACTTCATCTAGAGATATAAGCAAATTATCCATAACTACCTCCTTAATTGGCGAGCTTGCGTATACAGCTCGTTTTGAGTACCTTCATAGGCACTTATCGAACGGCGCAAGAAATCGCTGTATTGTCGCATGATGATGCTGATCCTTTGAAAGTTGCTTTCATAGCTTCGGATCTCTTCCACAAAAGCGACATTATCCTTGCCTTTCCAAACACCGGCCAAGAGATCGACCTTGGCATAAAGATCGCGATACAGACGCTGATAATCGTCATTACTGGCGTCAACTCGCTCAGCCACCTTCAAGACCTGTTGGGGCTCAACGCTGATTTTTCGCATATTATTTCCTCCTTCACATAGTTATTTCAAAAAACTATGCATTTCCTCAAAAAAAGAATTATCATTTTAAAAAAGGAGCACTTATGGATATTGTTGAAAGATTTTTAAATTATGTCGCCTTTGATACGACATCCT
>CALVCF010000068.1 GCA_944325935.1 uncultured Erysipelotrichaceae bacterium
TCGCATCCTGGAGCTGAATTCGGTTCCAAGGGTTGGGCTGTCCGCCCATTAAAGCGGTACGCGAGCTGGGTTCAGAACGTCGTGAGACAGTTCGGTCCCTATCTGTTGTGGGCGTTGGAAATTTGAAGGGTGCTGTCCTTAGTACGAGAGGACCGGGATGGACGTACCGATGGTGCACCAGTTGTATCGCCAGATGCACAGCTGGGTAGCTAAGTACGGATAGGATAAACGCTGAAGGCATCTAAGCGTGAAACCTGCCTTAAGATTAGATTTCCCATTCACTTGATGAAGTAAGACCCCTTATAGACTATGAGGTTGATAGGTCAGAGATGTAAGTGTAGTGATACATTAAGTTGACTGATACTAATAGGTCGAGGGTTTTATCAATAAGATAAGAAACATATCAAAAGCTGTTATGTGTTATTCGGTTTTGAGAGAATTATCTCTCATTCGGTGACGATAGAGAAGTGGTCACACCTGGTCCCATCTCGAACCCAGAAGTTAAGCACTTCATCGGCGAAAATAGCCCCCCGGGTGAATCAAGCACGTTGCCGATCGATCGACCCTCTACATTTGTAGGGGGTTTTTGATTGTGAAGGGGGAAAGTGTGGTAGAATAGGACAGTATGTTAGTAAAATCAAATTCTAGAGAAGAAACTTTAGCGCTGGGTGAAAAGATCGGACATCTTTTGAAGCCCAAGATGCTTTTATGCTTAAATGGGGACCTGGCAGCTGGCAAGACTACTTTTACTCAGGGTCTTGCGAAAGGACTCGGGGTGAAAGAAATCGTCAATTCGCCAACCTTTAATATCTTAAAGATCTATGAGGGCCGTTTAAGACTATACCATATCGATGCTTATCGCTTAAAAGACAATCCATATGATCTTGGTTTTGAAGAATGTTTTTATGATGATGAAGCTGTCGTGGTGATTGAATGGAGTGATTTTTTAGTGGATATCTTGCCAAATGATTATCTTTTAGTCAATATTTCGAATTTGGGTGAAGATCAAAGAACATTTGAATTTTTAGCCTATGGCAATCGCTATCAAGAGTTTATAAAGGAGATCATATCATGTTGACATTATGTATCGATACTTCCTATAAATATTTAGCGATCGCTCTTATTAATGATGAGGGGATGATTGCCGAATATAATGAAGAATGTTTTAAAGGTCAAAGTGAATCCTTATTAGTCAAGGTTAAAGAGATCTTTGATCAAGCTAAGATCGATCCTTTGAAAATCGACGCTATCTGTATTGCTAAAGGTCCTGGTTCCTATACGGGAGTCAGAATCGCTATGACTTTGGCTAAGGTCATTGCAGCTGTTGCAAAACTTGACTTATATACTATCTCTACCTTGCGCCTTTACGCAGGAAATGGACCAAAGACGATGGTACTCATGGACGCTAGGGCCAACCGGGCTTATGTGGGAATTTATGATCAAGATAGGGTGATTTTAGCTGATTGCGTCAAAGAATTAGAGCAGCTTGATCCTATGGGCTATAACCTTGTGGGCGATGCTTATTTGTTGGGAAGAGCTGATGTTAAAGTTGATATCGCTGAATGTTTTTACAAGACCCGTGCGTATTGGGAGAAGGTTGATGATATCGATCACTTGACTCCAAATTATCTTAAAGACAGCAATGCTTATCTGAAATGATCGAAACAATGAAGGAAGCTGACCTAAAAGCAGTCAGCGCAATTGAAAAGGAACTTTTTAGCGATGCTTGGAACTATGAGCAATTCTTATATGAAATAAGGGATAATCCCTTCAGTAATTTCTATGTTTTGCGCAATGGTGATGTGATCATTGGCTATTTAGGGGTCAATATCCTATTTGAAAGGGCAGAGATCAGTGTTATTGCTGTAAAAAAAGAATACCAAAACAGAGGCTTTGGTTATAAGCTCTTGCAAAAAGCGATCGCACTAGCGATCCAAAAGGGCTGTGAGATCTTGTCTTTAGAGGTTAGAGTCTCCAACCATAAGGCGCTTGACTTATATCAAAGAAATGGCTTTGTGATCATGCGCAAGCGATTGTCTTATTATAGTGATTATGAGGATGCCTACGAGATGGCAAAGCCGATAGGAGGTTTAGATGCAAAAGATTTTAGCGATTGAATCAAGCTGCGATGAGACGGCTTGTGCTTTGATAAATGAAAAACTTGAGATCGAGACATCAGTTGTGACTTCACAGATCGATGTTCATGCCCGTTTTGGCGGCGTTATTCCAGAAGTAGCTTCGCGCATGCACGTCGAACAGATCTCGGTCATCATCAAAGAGGCCTTGAAAGGTCATAGTATGGATGAAGTGACGGCCGTTGCCTATACGATCGGGCCTGGATTAATTGGCTCTTTGCATATTGGAGCGATCGCCGCTAAATCTTTGGCTTACTTTTATCAAAAGCCATTGATTGGCGTCCATCATCTTAAAGGACATATCTTTGTCAACGAATTAGTCGACAAGCTGGAGTATCCGCTTCTGGCTTTAGTTGTTTCAGGCGGACACACGGAGCTTGTCTATATGGAAGATGATCAGCATTTCAAAATCTTAGGGACAACTTTAGACGACGCGATCGGTGAAGCTTTTGATAAAGTGGCCCGGATTATGGATTTCGGTTATCCTGGTGGTCCAATCATCGATCGATTAGCGAAGGAGGGACAGGCCAGCTATAAGCTACCTCACCCTAAGGTCGAAGGCTATAATTTTTCCTTTTCGGGTTTAAAAAACGCCTGTCTGACTCTTTCCAATAAGCTCAAGGAGAAAAACGAAGCTATCAGAAAGGAAGATTTTGCCAGAAGCTTTGAAGAGGTGGCTTTAGGACATCTTTTAGAGAAGGTCAAACGCGTCTTAAACGATTATGAGGTTAAACATGTTTTGATCGCCGGTGGCGTTGCTGCCAATTCGCGCTTGCGTGAGTTGATGAAAGAAAATATCACCAAACAGAAATTGACTCTGCCACCTTTAAAATATTGCACTGATAACGCCACTATGATTGGGGTAGCGGCCTTTAAAGAGTTACAATATGGGCATTTTGTCGATTTAAATGCATCATCTAAGTCGTCTTTGAGCATTGAGACTTGTTAAGAATTGTCAAAGTATTCACAAATTATAGCTTAAGTAATATAATGGAGGTCGTTAGGAGGCGAAAACGTGAAAGTCTCAAAAGCGACCTTGCAAAGATATCCTGTTTATCTTAAAGCCTTGCGAAAATTGAAAGAAGAGGGCATAGAAAAGATCATGTCTTCGGAATTATCGCGCCTTGTCAATATCCAATCTACCACGATCCGTCGTGACTTTTCCTTAGTCGGCCATCTTGGCAAACAGGGCGTAGGCTATGATGTCAGCGAGATTATCAAAATCTTAGAGGATGAACTAGGGATCAATATCGATGAAAAGATCATCTTGGTAGGTGTAGGTAACTTAGGTCACGCTTTACTTAAGTACAATAATTGGGATAATGTTATCGGCAAGATTGTTTGCGGTTTTGATAAATATCCCGAAAAGATCAAGAATGTTGATATACCGATCTACAATATCAAAGATCTTCCAGACAAGATGCCAAAGGATTGCCACATCGCGATCTTGTGTGTCTCAAGCGATGTCCAAGAGACCGTTAATCTCTTAGCCGATAACGGTATCGTTTCAATCGTCGATCTGACTCACGAACATTTTAATGCCCCTCAAGGCATACATGTGCGTTGTGTCGACATTGTTTCGACAATCATGGAATTAGTCTTTGAAACAAGTGAATTTAATAAAGGGTAAGGAGTATATGTTAGATTTTAAAACAGTTAGAGAATTATATGAATTGTGCTATGCCAAAAATACAATGGAGATCGATCAGCTAGAATATGTTGAGCTAGAAGGCTGGGTTAAAACCAATCGCAATTCAGGCGCGATCGGTTTTATTGAGCTCAATGACGGGACTTATTTTAAGTCTTGCCAGATTGTTTATGAGGAAGATCTCAAGAATTATGACGCGATTGCAAAAATCTTAACGGGGGCGGCTTTAAAGGTTACTGGTAAGTTTGTCTATACTCCCGATAAGCGCCAGCCATTTGAGATCAAGGCAACGGAGATCTTGGTAGAGGGTAAAAGCGATGAAAAGTATCCTCTGCAAAAGAAACGTCACAGTTTCGAGTATCTCAGGGAGATTCCTCACCTTAGAGTCCGCACTAATACTTTCATGGCCGTCTTCCGTTTGAGGAGTGTTTTGTCGATGGCGATCCATGAGTTTTTTCAAGATCAAGGTTTTGTTTACGTCCATACCCCGATCATTACTTCGATGGATGGCGAGGGCGCTGGCAACATGTTTAGGGTAACAACGATCGATAATACCGACTTTGATAAGGATTTCTTTGGCAAAGAGGCTCATTTAGGTGTTACGGGTCAATTGCAAGTCGAAGCTTTCTGTATGGCTTTCCGCGACGTCTACACCTTTGGCCCGACCTTTAGGGCGGAAAACTCCAATACAACTACTCATGCCAGCGAGTTTTGGATGATCGAACCAGAGATTGCTTTTGCAGATCTTGAAGATGATATGGACCTCATTGAAGATATGGTCAAATACTGCATCAATTATTGTTTAGAAAACGCCCCGGAA
>CALVCF010000069.1 GCA_944325935.1 uncultured Erysipelotrichaceae bacterium
GCTCTTCCGATCTTTCCTCGCTTACCTTTTCAAAATGCGTAAAATCAAAACGGGCATAATCAAAGCTCACATAAGAACCAGCTTGACCGATATGCTTGCCTAAAACTTCGATAAGAGCACTTTGCAAAAGATGCAAAGAAGAGTGATTGGCCCGGATATGTCGGCGCTTGTCTTCATCAACCGATGTAATAAGCACATCGCCTAACTTAGCACTACCCTTGACAAGTTTGATCTTATGCATAAATTCATGATGCGGAGCTTTTTTGACATCGATGACTTCCGCTAAGAAATCATCGCCTTTTAAATAGCCGAAATCTGGACATTGACCACCACTTTCGGCATAGAAAGTCGTTTTGTCTAAAATGATGTCACAGCCGTCGACCACTTCATCAATTGCTCGACCGTCTTTAAAAATACCAGTAATTGTAGCTTGAGTAGCGAGTTTTTCATAGCCTTCGAAAGTAAAATCGGCTTGAAAATTTAAAAGATCAGCGCTTTGATTGTGCATCGATTCTTCTACATTGCGGTTTTGACGAGAACGGGCTTTTTGTTCAGCCATGCATCTCTCATAAGCTTCAAGATCGACTTTGAGTCCATGATCATGAGCTACTTCCATGGTGATCTCTTTTGGGAAGCCATAGGTATCATATAACTTAAAAACTAATTCCCCTTTTAAAATTCCATCATTGGCATTTTCAAGAGCTGAATCTAATAATTTCTCACCGTTGTCAAGCGTTCTTAAGAAGAGCTCTTCTTCTTTTTTAATTAAATTGGCGATAAAATCAGTCTTTTCTAAAAGATAGGGATAATAATCTTGCATATTATGGGCGACAGTATCAACAAGCTTGTACATAAAGGCGCCTCTGATCCCAAGATCGCGACCAAAACGGGCAGCTCTTCTCAATACCCGTCTTAAGACATAACCCCTTCCCTCATTGGAGAAATTTGCGCCATCGGCTAGGGCAAAAGTGATGGTGCGAATATGGTCTGCAATGACGCGGTAAGCCATCTTATGGGCTGGATCTTCATAAGAGAAATCAGCATACTTTTCGCATTCATGGATGATAGGTAAAAACAGATCAGTGTCAAAATTGGTCTCACCATCCTGGATAAGGGCTACAAGCCTTTCAAGACCCATGCCTGTATCGATATTTTTTTGAGGCAGTTCTTTAAAGTTTTCGCGCTCGACCCCTTCTTTAGCATCATATTGTGAAAAGACGATATTCCAAACCTCGATATAGCGATCATTTTCCATCTCTTCAAAAAAGAGTTTTTCACCAAGACCCTCAGGATCATACTTGGGACCACGGTCATAAAAGATCTCGCTGTCAGGACCACACGGACCCTCACCAATCTGCCAGAAATTATCATCAGTCTTTAGGATATGGCCGGGGTCAATTCCAATCTCCTCAGTCCATATACGGTAGGCCTCATTATCATTGGTATAGACAGAAACATAGAGTCGGTCCTTATCAAAGCCGATCCACTGGGGATCGGTTAAAAAGCCCCACGCAAACTTCAGCGCGTCTTCTTTGAAATAGTCGCCGATCGAGAAATCGCCGAGCATCTCAAAAAAAGTATGATGTCTGGCTGTCTTGCCAACATTTTCAATATCATTGGTTCGGATCGACTTTTGTGCATTACAGATCCGATTGGAAAGTGGTTTCTCTCGTCCGTCGAAGTATTTCTTCAAAGCAGCCACGCCTGCGTTGATCCACAACAAACTGGGATCATTGATCGGGATGAGACTGGCACTGGCTTCGACCATATGTCCCCTCTCTTTGAAATATTCTAGAAACATGCTTCTTACTTGACTCGAACTTAGTTGTTTCATAAAGTCCTCCTTTTAAAAATTCCTCGCTTATTCTATCACAAAGTATCGTCTTTAAACATCATTTCCAGGGCGCTTTTGCGCTGGCGTCCCGCTTTTTTGAGCGCTGATTTGAATAAGTCGGCCTTCCCAATTAGATGTAGATGATAGGAAGCGCGCGAAATGGCGGTATATAAGAGCGGTCGATTGAGCATATGAATGTTATCACAAGAAAAGACGAAGATGACTACTGGGTATTCACTACCTTGGGCCTTGTGGACCGAGATGCAGTAAGCCAAAGCCAAATTCGACCATTCGCTTTTGGGATATTCGACGATCTGTTCATTAAACTTGGCGACAATATAGTCTTCATTACCCTCTTTTTTGATCTCAATGATATTGCCGATATCGCCATTGTATACATCATCCACACTCTGATTGCGCAATTGGATGATCTTATCACCCAAACGAAAGTGCCGATAGCGATCATTCAATTGTGTGCCCTTAAGAGGATTATAGATATCTTCTAAAAGTACGTTGAGATGATCGATGCCACTTGCCCCTTTATACATGGGTGCCAAGACTTGGATATCATTTAAATCAAAGCCATCATCCAGATAGTGATCAACGATTTCTTTCAAGCTTTTGCCCAAATCCGCAACTTCTTCATGAAAGAAAACATCGTGATGATAGTTTTTAAGATCGACACGATCATTAATGATATCATGAGCCAAAGTGATGATATCAGAATGCTCGCTTTGTCGAAAGACGACCTCCAGCTTGGTCTTGGCAAATTGATCAAAGCGATAGATATTATATAATAGAGCACCGGCATTGACACTTGGCAGCTGATTGATATCACCGATCAGGCAAAGTTTTTTAAGCGTGGGCAAAGCATCTAAAAGGCGGGCAAAAAGGATATTGTCAACCATTGAAAACTCGTCGATGATAAGCACATCGATCAACAGAGGATTATTATGATCATATTCAAAACTATTCTCTTCCTTATCCCATTTTAGCAAGGAGTGGATGGTCGTCGCTTCAACATTGCATAATTCGCTGATTCTTTTGGCTGCTCTGCCCGTCGGGGCAACAATTTTTGCTGAAGCGTAGGGCATCATATCCTTTAATGAGCTGACTAAAGCCTTGACGATTGTTGTTTT
>CALVCF010000070.1 GCA_944325935.1 uncultured Erysipelotrichaceae bacterium
ATGCAGAAAATTAGAGTTTTACAATAAGAAAGGTCTTATTGTAAAATTAGCTTATGAAGATTAAAGAGATCAACTATGATTTTCTGGGTAAACTATTTGTCTACTATCGTCATCAAAAGAATTTATCTCGAAATGACATAAAAGATATTATCTTAAAAAATACAAATGAAGATATCTCTACTAAAACGATCCAAAGGATCGAAAGTGGCGAATACTCAAGATATAAAGATATCTATCATGAATTAGCTAAGATCTATGATTTTGACTTTTTATATGACGAAGTTATCTATGAGGAAATAAAAGATATCTCTTTTAAGACCTGCAACATCATCAACAGCGGTGAAAAGATCACTATATATGAAAAGCTATTAGAAGAAAATAGGGCATTACTAGTTAAATATAAAAACTACATATATATCTCTCATTTATTGAGACTAAATATTGCGACCTTAGAATATTATCTTGAAGGAACTTTTAATGATGAAAGCCTAATCTATACGTTAAAAGAAATAGCTTTTTCTTTAAAAGGTGAACCCTTTGATATGGCGATGTATTTATTGAGTTGTGCAAGCGAAAAAAATACTCTAGGTATGAATTATGACGGCATTTTAACTTATGGAAAGTTTATTAAAGATAAGAAGATATTTTTACTAGAATTAGTTTCTTATGAATATGAGCGATGGGAAACAGTTCTAGAATTTCACAGTAAACATGCAAAATTGCTTGATGCCCTGCCCAATTTAAAGTCTAATATGGAGATTATTATGACCCTTGAATATTTAAGTTTTATAGAACTTAATTCACAAGCCTACAAGGAATCATTGGCGCATATCTACGATATAACTAAGATACCTGATTGGAATCTGATCATTCCTAATCGTTTTTATTACGTCTTGATCAAAAGGAAGGGGACAGTTTCTTACTTTGCCAAGAACTATGAACAGTGCTTTGATTCATTAAGCATTATCATGAAAGAACGTCCTTACCTGCTTGGTTATAATGTCATCTTCTTTTTTGAAAGCGCAGAAAAGATTGGAAAAATATCTGAGGCAAGAGAACTTACGAATGGTCATAAAGTAAAAAAAGAAGATGACAAGAAGATATACACTTATTTCTTGAATAAATACTCTGGTCATAAAGATTTTAGATCTCAAGAAGAATTCATTTTAAAAGAAATATTACCGATATTAAATGAAGCCGGCTCTACTATTTATTTAGATATCTTCCATGAAGAGATGAGGGAATTAGTCAAAGATAGTGGTGATGTAGATATGTTAGTGGAGTATGAAGAGAAGAGACGGAAAGAGTAAGTTATTGATAGTGCTAATTTAAAGATAAGCAAGTTTGGTGAAATTAAGTTGATATGAGAAGAAGAAGATTAAAGAATAGTTATCAGATCGTTATCTTGATGTTGTTGTTTGTAGGGGTGGCAATAGGTGTAGCTTTTCTTTTCGATGATCCCTATCAAGTAGAAATGAGAGACGGCTTAAAAGAGCTGCCTTTAAACGATATAGATAAAAGTCTTTTCAAAGGCGATGAACTTAAGACCTATGAAGATGATAAGTATTATTCAAGATTAGGAGTCGATGTTTCATCCCACAATCAAGAGGTCGATTATGCCACCTTGAAAGAGATGGGCGTGGATTTTGTCTTTATTCGCCTTGGTTATCGCGGCTACAGCAAAGGGGCGCTCAATTTGGATCCAGCTTTTAAAGAAAACTATCAAAAGGCCAAGGATGCCGGCCTTGCGGTAGGCGTCTATTTCTTTTCACAGGCTCTGGATGAAAAAGAGGCGATCGATGAGGCGATATTTGTCGCCGAGAACCTCAAAGGTCTCAAGATCGATCTTGAGGTCGCTTATGATCTGGAAGATGGTCATGCAAACGGGCGGATCAAAGACCTTAGCAAAGAAGAAAAATCACGCAACGCGCTGGCTTTTTGCGCCAAGATCGAAGAACTGGGCTATGAGCCGCTGATCTACAGCAATCTTCATTGGTTGGAGAATGAATATGTCTTAGAGGATATTTTAAACTATCCCATCTGGTTTGCTCAATATAGCGACCATCCAGATATGATCTATCCTTTTAAGATGTGGCAATATAGTGATAGCCTCACCTTTAATGACGAAAGGGCGATCGACATGAATATCAGATTTGAGGAAAAGTGATGATCTATTTATTATTTATTCTATTATTTATCTTTGTTTTGATCATCTTTATACTTAGCGGCAAAGTCTTGACAGTGGCAAAGGCTTATTATGACGCAGAGGCTAAAAGTGCAAAGATCTATAGTCATCTGAACCAAAGACATCATTATCTATTAAAGCGATACCAAAACGAAGATACCTATGAGCTCATATTAAAGATTAAAAAAGAACAGGATCTTTTAAAAAGACTGGACTTAGAATATGACTTTCCTTTATTGGATGAAGAGTGCCTGAAGTATCGAACAGGCCTTTTAGAAGATGTCTTGGAATATGAAAAGGCCTATGAGCACTATGTCATGATCGAAAGACAGAATAAAAAAGGGGCACGTCTTTTAAACTTGCCCCCCTTAATAGACTATCAAGCTTTCTTAGAAACGCATTGATCTTTGCGCTTCTCTTTCCATTGACTTGATCTTGGCGTCTTGGCGTTTGTCATAGAGATCCTTGCCCCTACAAAGGGCAATTTCTAATTTAGCTCTGCCGCCAGACAAGTAAAGCCTTAAAGGTATGATCGTCAAGCCGCTCAGTTTGACTTTATTTTGTAACTTGATGATCTCACTTTTGTGAAGCAATAGTTTTCTATCTCGAGCTTCATCGTGATTAAAACGATTGCCCTCCTTATAATGGGCGATATGCATACCTTTGACGTAAGCTTCGTTTTTGCTGAAACTGATATAAGAATCTTTGAGCTGGCCCTTGCCCTGGCGGATCGATTTGATCTCCGTGCCTAAAAGAGCGAGGCCGGCCTCGTATTTTTCTAAGATAAAATAATCATGATAGGCTTTTTTATTTTCACTAACTACTTTAATGCTCATAAATTTATTTCCCTTTTAAAACAAGATCGATCGCAGCCTTTTCCATATCGACTGAAACGACTTTTACCACGACTTCATCGCCCAGGCGAAAACTATCCCTTGGTCCTTTAAGTATAGCCAGTTTTTCATCAAATTCATAGAAGTCATGCAAAGTTTTGATACTGACAAGTCCCTCGGCCGTATTGTCGAGTTTGACAAAAAAGCCAAAGGGCTTGACGCCGCTGATCAGGCCGTGATAGCTTTCCCCGAGATGCTTCGCCATATATTCGGCGATCTTAAGCTTATTCATCGCCCTTTCAAGATCCAGCGCCTTTTTCTCGTTTTCACTCAAGCGACAAGCGATCAGATCATTTGCCCCTTCGTCTTTTGCGATATCATCAAAGTTCTGGTCAAAGAGATACTTGCGTATAAGGCGGTGATTGACAAGATCGCTGTAGCGTCTAATGGGCGATGTGAAGTGACAGTAATATTCAAGCGCTAAGCCATAGTGACCAAGGGCTTCGCTTTGATAAAGGGCCTTGGCCATGGCCCGTAAAAGAAGATTATTGACAAGACTGAAAGTTTCTTGATCTTTAAAATGTTCAAGACACAGGGCTAATTGACAACTGTGAAGATCGCTGGTCTTACCTTTGAATTCATAGCCCAGCCCTTTTAGGATCAAGATGAACTTTTCCAGTTCTTCTTTTTTAGGATAGGGATGATTGCGATAGATAAGGGGCAAACCCATATAATGCATTCTCTCAGCTACTGTCTTGTTGGCATAGATCATGAAATTAGCGATGAGCTTTTCACTCTTTAGATCTTTGTGTGCCCTTAGATCGTAGACCCGGCCATCTAAATAAGTAAACTCGCTTTCTTCATCATAAAACTCGATCGCGCCATCATGAACTCTTCTTTTTTCTAAGATCAGGCTTAACTCGTAGGCCAGATCGATCATTTTAGCTAAAGCGTCGTCCTTAAAGCACTCCTTTTGATCGATATGATCTTCGACCTTACGATAGGTCAAACGGTAATTAGAGACGATCGCGCTTTCCATGATCTCGCTTTCTATAACTTCGCCCTTTGGATCGATCAGCATCTTGACGCTGAGTGTTAAACGCTTTTCATTTGGTTTGAGCGAACAGAGTTCATTGGCTAAGACAAAGGGCAGCATCGGCGTTACTTCATCTGCGTAATAAAGCGAGTTGCCTCTTTTTAAGGCTTCTTTATCTAGCAAAGAATCCTTTAAGACATACGATGAGACATCGGCGATATGTACATATAAAAGATAATCATTGCCCTTTTTTTCAACACTGATCGCATCATCGAAATCCTTGGCCCGATCACCATCGATCGTCACGGTCAAAAGATCGCTAAAATCGACTCTTGTCCGTTTGATAGGGCTGATATGCTCGCTTTCTTTTAAGACCTTAGCTGGGAAACGGACAGGAACCTGATATTTGGCCAAGAGGATCATTTCTTTGGCCTTGGGGTCATCAGCCTTTGCGATCACTTTTGAAAAACGGCAAAGCTTTTTTCGATAATCGCTGATATAAGCTTCGATATAACAGGGCTCTTTGATTCCTAATTTTTCATTCTCTAAGCGGAAGGCACTAAAAGAGCGATCTTGGCTTTGAAAGAAGTAGTGTTGGCGTCTTGGCAATAAGAGACCATAAAGCTTAACAGTAGCCCGTTTATAGATCTTGATAAGATCAAGACGACCTCTTTTAGTCAAGTGAAAGATACCTTCATCTTTATTCAAAGGGGCTAAATGGCAGCTGTCTTTAAAGAGCTGATCCCTAGCGAATAATGCATGATTTTTATAAGTGATCAAAGCAATAAAATAATGATGCCCGTCAATATAGCGGTATAAAGCGGTATCGTCTTCTAAAAAGATGAGCCCTGCCTCGATCATTTCATTTAAACTAAGCACTAGGCCTTTCAAATCGCTGAAATGGGGCTTAAGCTCTTCAATCGTATAAGCTCGGTCTTTTAAGAGCGCTAAGATCTTTTCCTGCATAAAAGAAAATAGGGTTTAGACCCTACTCCGTAATTCTGATGATGATGACGACCGCAAAGAAGATGATCCCCATGACCAGTGTCAAACGAGAGATAACTTTTTCAGGGCCGCGTTCTTTAACATTGGCAAATAAGCCAAGATCATTAGAACCAGTGAAAGCACTAAGTCCATCGGACTTGCCGCTTTGGAGCAAAGATAAGACGATTAAGATCGCTGCAACGATCAATAAGACGATACGCATAATAATTTCACCTCGATAGCTTGTTTATTTTACTATTAATCAGCCCTAATAGTCAACTTTTCTTCAATAAAGGCATCTTCTCAAAGCAAATTTCATACTCACAAGACAAGTCTTCCAACACTCCTATAATCTCTCATATGATCTCGTTTTCTTGAATATTATTAAGATACCTATCAATAAGGGGAAACAATTGATTAAAACCATAAGGATCGTAGAGAAGCCATAGTAATCACCCGAACCCAATAATAGTGATGGTATGAAATAGATCGCGATTTTCGCTATTT
>CALVCF010000071.1 GCA_944325935.1 uncultured Erysipelotrichaceae bacterium
ATGCAGAAAATTAGAGTTTTACAATAAGAAAGGTCTTATTGTAAAATTAGCTTATGAAGATTAAAGAGATCAACTATGATTTTCTGGGTAAACTATTTGTCTACTATCGTCATCAAAAGAATTTATCCCGAAATGACATAAAAGATATTATCTTAAAAAATACAAATGAAGATATCTCTACTAAAACGATCCAAAGGATCGAAAGTGGCGAATATTCACGTCTTATCAATATTTATGACAATATAGCGCATGTACTTGGTTTTGAGTTTATCGAAAATGAAACAGCTCTTTTTGAGGTTAATGAACTATCAAAAGATACATGTAATATCATCAATAGTGGTAAGCCGATCAGAGAATATATTAAACTACTCGAACACAACAGAGATCTTTTGGATAAATATCAAAATTACCTGTATCTTTCTGTTTTATTGCGCATAAATATCGCTACCTTAGAGTGTTACCTGAATGATAATTATCCTGATGAAGAAATCATATATTTATTGAAAGATTCTGCCTTTTCTCTTAAAAATGAAGTCTTTGATATGGCAATGTATCTTTTGTTTTGTATAAGTAGACACGGTTTATTTGATATTGCGTATAAAGATATTTTGCTATATGGAAAGAGTATAATAAATAAAAAAATCAGCCTTCTTGATAAACTATCTTACTACCTCTTTTATTTCGATACATCTTTTGATATTTATAATTTCACAAACAAAGAATATAGTCGTACTGATCAAAATGATTATTACCAGATGATTTCGTATCATAACATAATGTCATTATGTAAGATCAATTTAAAAGACTATGTTGGAGCTATCGCTCATACTAATTTTATTTTAGAAGACAAAGAAAAAGCTAAAGAATTGCTTCCTAGAAGATTTCTTTATCAAACTATCAAAAGGAAAGGTACTGTTTCTTATTTTGCTGATGATCATGCTTCATGCTTTGAATGTCTTTCTTTGGTGGCTAAAAATTTACCTAAGAGCTTGGGTTTTAATATCATCTTTTTGTGCAAAAGTGCAGAAGCTACTAATAATATCTCCTCTATTGTTAAAATATTACAATCACTGGAAGTTGATCGAACAAGTGAGAGAAACATTCACGCTTATTTCTTAAACAAGTATAGTGGAAATATCCTTTTAAAGACTCAAGAAAACATGATCATCAAAAATATCCTGCCTGCACTATTATCGGCTGGCTCAACAAAATATATTGACATCTTCCACGATGAGATGAGAGATCTTGTAAAGGTTAGCTGCGATTATGATAAACTCATTGAGTATGAAGAAATGGTAAAGAGAGAAATATAATTATGTATAATATTTGTTTAATGGGTCTTGGAAATATTGCACCGCGAATCGCTAAAGGCATTAAATATTCCAAAGCTGATTTATATGCCGTAGCCTCAAGAGATAAGACGAAAGCTAAAAGCTTTGCCCAGGAATATGGGGCAAAACATTATTACAGCTATGAAGAGATGCTTCTAGATGACAAGATCGACATCGTTTATATCGCTACCCCTAACTATCTGCATCACAAACATGTTTTGAGCTGTTTGAACGCGGGTAAGAATGTAATATGTGAAAAACCGATCTTTACTGATCTTAAAGAATTAACAGAATGTTTCAGCCTGGCTAAAAGAAAAGGATTATTATTGATGGAGGCACATAAAGGTCTCTTTACACCTTTGACCAAAAAAATCAAAAAGATGATCGATGAAGGAGAGATCGGCGAAATAAAAATGATCGAGGCCCAATATGCCACCAATCTTAAGGGGCAATATGATAAGCTGTCATTCTGGTCAAAAGAAAGACCAGGCGCCGGCTGCTTGTTTGATCTTGGCGTCTATCCAATTGCTTATATGAATTATATAGCTTCTTCTAAAATCAAAAACTATCAGCTCGATTTAAAAAAAGAGGCCGGTTTTGTGACCTTTGCCCAAGGCATGATCGAATATGACAATAAGATCCGGGGTCACTTTCTGACTTCTTGGGAAAGCGATTGCGAAAACTGTGCCCATATTTACGGCACAAGAGGCAGCCTCCACATCCCTAAATTCTGGAAGAATACCAAAGCCAAACTCCTTTTAGATGATCAAGAGAAGATGATCGAAGTCGAAATGAATAGTGATTTTACGGGCGAGATCGATCACTTTTGCGCGTGTTTAGCAAGGGGGCTTAATGAAAGCCAGGTCATGTCATATGAAGCTTCAAAAGCGATCTTGCAATTATTGAGATAGTAATTCACTGCTTTTTTATCTTTTCTTCTATAATGGAGATGGAGGAAAAACTTATGAATATTACTAATTCGCGTAAAATCGTGCTTGTCGGCTGTGGTTTTGTAGGCATGAGTTTTGCCTATACGCTTTTAGCAGAACCGGGGATCGATGAGCTCGTGCTGATCGATGTCAACAAGGAAAAGGCCGAGGGAGAAGCGATGGATCTGGCGCATGGCCTACCCTATGCCCGATCAAAGATGCAGATCAAAGCCGGCGACTATGCCGATTGCAAAGATGCTGCAGTTGTCGTCATCACGGCAGGTGCAGCGCAAAAGCCAGGCCAAACTAGGCTCGAGTTAACCGCTGTCAACACCAGAATCATGAAGGATATCTGCTTAAAGATCAAGGAAAGCGGCTTCGACGGCATCATCGTTGTAGCGTCAAATCCGGTAGATCTTATGACCTATGTCGCTCAAAAAGTTACGGGACTAAAGGAAAATCAGGTCATTGGTTCGGGAACGCTTTTGGATACAGCTCGCCTTCGCTATCTCTTATCGAACTACTTTAATGTCAATGCCACCAATATTCACGCCTATATTATGGGTGAACATGGAGATTCCAGTTTTGTCCCCTGGATCCACGCCTATGTGGGATGCAAAAGCTTATTAGAGCTATTAGACGAAGAGGGCAAGAGCTTAGAAGATCTCTTGGGCATCTATGAGGGTGTAAGAAAGGCGGCCTATGATATTATCGAAAAGAAAAAAGCCACCTATTATGGTATTGGCTTAGCACTTAATCGTCTGATCCATGCGATATTGTCCAATGAAAATGCCATCATGACCGTCTCGGCGTGCCAGCACAACGAATACGGCAAAGAAGGACTCTATATTGGGACACCGGCGATCATCAATCGCTTGGGTATTAGAAAGATCGTCGGCCTTGGACTAAATGAGGTCGATCAGCAAAAGTTTGCCAAGTCTTGCGACGATCTTCTTGCGATCATCAAAAACACGATCGATCCTATTATCAATGAATAGACCCGCTTTTGCGGGTCTATTTTTAATAATCAAACCATTTGATCTCAGATTCTTCAAGCTCTACTTCCATTACTTCCCCGTCGCCTTTATAGATCTTGGTTTTTTGGGCTTCGTAGGTATTGTTGACAACACAGAAGCTTCGCGTTGAAGGATAAACATCAACATCTACATTATAGTTGGTACTAAACCACTTATAAATGTCTTTTTCTTTATGCGCAGCATAATAGATGGCTCGATAGAGCAGTCTGGCATTTTCGAAGCTGAAGGGCAGGCCGTTTAAATAGACGCTACGTCCTTTGCCATAATCGTTGACGGCCAAATTGACATGGAGATCTTTTTGTCTTAGGATCGTTGTGCCTTCAAAGGCATAGACATCATTGACATTTTCACCCCAATCCTCTCTTTTAAGATCTTCTGTAATAAAATGCTTTGGATGTTCTTGCCAATTATACTTATCATAATGCATCGTGAAGCCCACTTCCTTATCAACACCCAAGACATCATAGGCCTGGAAGAAGTGACCGTTTTTAAGAAGAGCACTGGGCTCGCCGATCCCGATAAAAGCCCCGCCTTCATAGACATACTTACGTACAGCGGTAATGATCTCTTCATCCCATTCTTCGCCTCCGCTGAAGGAAGTCATAGCTGTACCCATATTCAAGATACAGTCCATCTCTTTAAGAATACTTGGATCCTTGCGGATTTCATCAAAACTGATGAAGTGAACATCAAAGGGAAAACCGCTCAAGGCTTCCATTACGCCTGTATATGAATAGATCTGCTTATACCAGATCGCATGATGGACAAGATGGGTGCCCCAGCGCCTTAATTCACCCCATGAATTGATAACGCCAACTTTCATGAGGTTTAATGGTTCTTGCCGATTGACATGGGCATATAACTCTCTGAATTCATCGCATACTTTTTCGATATATTCGATAAAATCCGGAAATTCTAAAGCTAACTTCAAATATCCGCCATAGCCGATACGATCGACCGGTGAGCGAAGGATTGCTCTTCTGGCAGTGACCCAATTGACCTTGGCCTCTTTTAAAGGATCGCCCCCCTTGTAGAAGACATCCGGGAAGAAATAAGGCAAGAATCTTCCCTCGGTATATTTGACGCCTTTGATATCCGAAATGAGTCTGAGCGTTGTCCCTGAGCCCACACTTCCCACGACCGCATCTAAACCAATTGAAGCGAAATACTTGCCATAGGGTTCGGTCCCAATAAAGTGGTCCCCTAAAAACATCATCGCCTCTTTCCCATATTCGTGGCAGATGTCCACAAATTCCTTAGCCAATTTGGCAACTTCCCGCATTTGGAAATCCATAAAGTCGCGATATTGCTTGGTAGGGACACAGAAGGTCGAATTATTGTAACCCTTGTTGATGATGTATTCCGGTCTAAAGGAATAACCGACTTCTTCTTCAAACTGTCTTAAGATATAAGGTGAAACACTGGCGCTATAGCCAAACCAGTCGACAAATTTCTCCCTGGCCTTTTCATCAAATTCTAAGGTGAATTGATGGAAGAAGGTCGTGAAACGCACAACATCGACGTCATCTCTTTCCTCGCAGAACTTGCGAAACTTATTAAGGGCGTATTCGCGAGTCAGGGGTTGGCGCACATCATAAGTCATCTGATGTTCTTCGTCTTGCCAATCATTGGTAAGAGAATTATACATATGGACCGGGTCCCATATCACAAAGGCTAAAAAGCTGACCGTATAGGCATGATAGGGTTTAGCGTTATGAATGATGACTTCCATCTTTTCAGCATCATAATCCCAGTCTTTGATGACTTCATCATCTGTCCGGTCGATCACTTCCCACCATCTTTTAATATCATCGATAGTATTGGGCCTTAATTGATCTAGATAGTAGTGCTCCATGATCTTGACCCTCAATTCTGTACTTGTTGCGGTGCAGAAATTAGACATCAGGTAGACCTGTTGGATCTCTTCGGGGTGAGCTTTGGCCCAGGCATTGTCTTTACGCGTCGTATAATAAGTTGCGTAGCGCTTTACGTCTAAATGCTTAAGCTCTTCAGGCATATCCGTTCCATCACAATCTCGGATCGCATCCGCCTTAAATCTTTTTATGATATCTATTGTCGATTCAATTACGTCAACATCGGTTGGAACAGTAACTTGCCCTTTTCTCATATAATCTCCTTTTAATCAATTCTTAATTCCGTTTCTTTATCAAAAAAGTGCACTTTTGTTAAATCCATGGTCAATTGTAGTTTAGAGTGGGCCTCTGTTTCAAGCCTGCTTGATACTTTAGCCGCAATATCTTGATCTTCAAATTTACCATGCAAGATATATTCATGTCCCAACAGTTCCGCTACTTCAACATCCATCGTGAAAGTCGAAGTCGGATATGTTTCTGCGACAATTCCCTCGCCATGGAGATCTTCAGGTCTTATACCCATGATAACTTCCTTGCCATCGTAAGCTTTGATCGATTCATGGAACATTTCCGGAAGTTCAATTTTCATATGCTTATAGACAAAATACTTGCCTTCGATCTTGCCATGCAAGAAATTGGTCGCCGGTGAACCTAAGAAGCCAGCCACAAAGACATTGGCAGGATCATTATAAACTTCTTTCGGGGTTCCGATTTGTTGGATATAGCCAGCTTTCATAACGACGATCCGATCGGCCATTGTCATTGCTTCGGTCTGATCATGAGTGACGTAAATAGTCGTCGCTTCGATCCTTTCGTGGAGTTTGATGATCTCGCTGCGCATCTGTACTCTCAATTTAGCATCAAGATTACTTAAAGGTTCGTCCATCAAGAAGACCTTGGCATTTCTGACGATCGCTCGCCCTAAGGCAACTCTTTGTCTTTGACCACCTGACAAGGCTTTGGGTTTACGATCGAGATAAGCTTCGATATCGAGGATCTTGGCCGCTTCTTTCACACGGCGGTCGATCTCATCTTTAGGAGTCTTCCTTAGTTTTAAGCCAAAAGCCATATTATCATAAACGCTCATGTGCGGATATAGCGCGTATGATTGGAAGACCATGGCGATATCGCGATCCTTGGGCTCTATCTCATTCATGAGCTTGCCATCGATGTAAAATTCGCCTGAAGTGATGTCTTCAAGACCGGCCACCATCCGCAAGGTGGTCGATTTACCACAGCCAGAGGGACCGACGAAGACGATAAATTCTTTATCTTTG
>CALVCF010000072.1 GCA_944325935.1 uncultured Erysipelotrichaceae bacterium
CTTACAGCTTCCTTCAGATTCCACCTCACGATGGACACCCTTGCTGTTCAGCTATACACTTCCCACTATCTGGGCGTGTTCGGGACTTTCACCCGTTAGAGCGCGCTCATGGCGCGCAAACCAAAAAAAGGCACAAGTCATGCGCCTGTACCTTTATCAAGTTTCAGCTAGCCAATATAAACAAAGGGGAAAAGTGGGGGGTCATCAGTCTAGCTGAACATCTATATTATCGCTAAAAAATGTGTTTAAAATATGTGAGAATTGTGATTTTTAGATGAAATGGTCTTTTAATTAAGAAAAATGTAATATTTATCTCTTGCAAAGTCCTTTAGAATAAAAGTATGCAAGAAAAAATCTTAGTTGTCGAAGATGAAAAAGGAATCCGCGATACCATTGCCATCTTTTTACAAAGAGAAGCTTATCAGGTGTTGAAAGCCTTTGACGGGGATGACGCTTTAGAGATCTTAAAGGAAGAGAAGGTCGATCTCATCCTTGCCGATATCATGATGCCGAAAATCGACGGGATCAAACTTTTGAAGATCTTAAGAGCGCGCAATGATCTAACACCCTTTATCTTTTTAAGCGCCAAAAGCGAAAACTGCGATAAGGTCAACGGGCTGGATCTGGGGGCGGATGACTATATCACTAAACCATTTGAGCCAGACGAGCTCTTAGCCCGCGTCCGCTCGCATTTAAGAAGACAGCGACAGTTTAAAAATGAAGATGACGATCTTATTTATGTGGGCGACCTATGTCTAGATAAAAAGGCTAAGCTCATCAAAAACCGCGGCCAGAAAATTGCCCTTACCAATAAGGAATATCAGATCATGGAGCTTTTAATGTCAAATCTAGGTGAAGTATTCAGTGCAGAACAGATCTATGAAAGGATCTGGAAGGAGAAGCCGATCGGCACCGATACGATCTTAGTCCATATCCGGCGCCTTAGACAAAAAATTGAAGACAATCCCCATCACCCCCGCTATATCAAGGTCGTCTGGGGGATCGGCTATAAGATCGAAGGAGACTAACTATGAAAAAAAGATATCTCATCGTAAGCATTTTCACCATCTTATTAGTAATAATGAGTCTCTTTGCAGCTTGTTATAACCACTATCAATTTGGCGAGAATCTGAAAGATCAAAGCAGGGCTGTCTATGATTATTTAAACCGCTCTTTTGAACTTGAAAATTTTGTCTATGATACGATCGATCAAACAGTGATGACGCAAGAACTTTTCACGGTCAAAGACGCTACAGCGCAAGAAGATGACCTGATTGCACAATTTTCAACTTATTCCATCTATTCATCCCTTTATGGCAGTGACTTTTTTGATTATGTGCTCTATAAAGGCGGAGCGATCATCAGCCAAGACAGCCATGATGAAAAAGGACCGCTCATCTTTAATATCGATCTGAGTTTTGATGAAAACGGCAATGTTTCTATCGATAACCTCATCGAAGGCTATGAATACCACTTCAAAGATCTTAAAGATGTGATAGCTAACGGGCTTAACACCACTAATAGTTACGATTCGATCGTCGATCGGACTTATACAAGCAGCGACATCATCTTAAATACTGATCTTTTGAAAGACTATAGCCTTAATATCAGCTTATCGGCCCCTCTTAGCTGGAATAACGCCTATCAAATGAGCTCTATCGATAATCTAAGATTCGCTCCCCTGATCTGCCTTGGTTTGATTTCCCTTTTAATGGCCCTCTTTGTCTTTCTTGTGCCTTATCAAAGCCTGGCGACGATCGGCCCCTTCAGGATCATTCAAAATGTGAAGTTCTTATGGCTTTCGATCTTTTATATGGGATTATATGCGATCTTTATCAGTCTGTTCTTCACGCTTGATTATTATGTCGCCCAAGAGTTTATCTCCACTTATATCAACGCTGAACAGAACCTTCTCATCGCCGATATTTTCTTCTTTCTTTTGTATCTCGCCTTTAGTTTATTTATCGCTCTCTTCTTCTTTAGTTTAAAGACCATCATTATCTTAGGCCCTAAAAACTACTTAAGAGATCACAGTGTTCTCGTTTCCATTTTTAGATCATTTAAGAACCTTGGCGAAAAAGTGATCAGGCTGGACTTAAATGATGGACGCGTTAAAGAGATCGGGCTATTAGTCATCGTTAACATCTTAGTCTTTGTTATCCTATATTTCCTGCCCTTTGGCCTCATTCTTGGCGTCCTTTATATTATCATCTTGGGTATTTTAGCCTTTAAGCGGCTAAAAAGGGTCGAGAATGACTTTCAGATCATCAAAGCCAAGCTGTCCGAATTGGCCGATGGCAACTTCGATATACCTAAAGAGGATGTCGGCGTCTTTAATAGTTTAAATGATGTGATCGACAATATCGAAAGCGGCTTTAAAAAAGCCGTGATCGAAGAGACCCGCTCCCAAAATATGAAAAACGAACTGATCTCCAATGTTTCGCATGACCTTAAAACGCCTCTGACTTGCATCAAGAACTATCTGACTTTGTTGGATGATGAAAAACTCGATGATGAAACGCGCAAAGCGTATCTTATGGAACTTAAGGAATACGCCGATCGCCTGACACGCCTTGTCAACGATATTTTCGATGTCTCTAAGGCCAATAGCGGCAATATTGAACTAAAACCCTGCATGTTAGATCTTGCATCGCTACTTGAGCAAAGTCTAGAAGAAAAAAAGGACGACCTTCAAAAGAAGAATCTTAAAGTCATTGCCAATTATTGCAATAATACAATGATCTGCCTAGACCCCGATAAGACCTATCGGATCTTTGATAATCTTTTAAGCAATGTCGCAAAATATGCCTTAGAAGGATCAAGAGTCTACATCGATATGCAAAATGTTGATGGCAAATTGTCCACCACCATTAAAAATATCTCGGAAAGTGAAATGAATTTTACCAGCGATGAGATCGTGGAACGTTTTGTGCGCGGAGACAAGTCACGCTATAAGACCGGTTCAGGTATTGGCTTAGCGATCGTTAAATCCTTTATTGAAGCGCAACAGGGCAGCTTCAAGATCGAGATCGACGGCGACCTCTTTAAGGCCATTGTCTCTTTTGTGCAAAAGGATGCTTAGCTAAAACTTACTAAATAGCTATCTTAAAGCTTGGTTAAAAAGCGCCAGCTGTTTATCTACTAAAAACTAGCAGCTGGCGCAAAATTAAATTGTTATTTCCAAGAGATATCTATCTTTTTGTTATGCCTAACACAGTCAATTAGATAAAGGTTAATTAAGGTTTGATAAGGAACTCCTGTGCTTACTGACTGATTTTTAAAATAGTCCACTACCTCACTATTAAGGTTGATAGTTACCTGCTTCTTTAGGGACTTGGCATAAGGATTGACTCTTGGATTCAATTTTGAAATTTCGTATTCTTCTCTCATAATTCACCTCTTAATCTTGCATATTCTTCTCTTTCGGCCCTTGTTGATTTTCGGGCTGAAATAATACGAATGACCGTCTCATTCTCTTTTAGGCAATGAGCCACCGTTAAACAATTAGCTCTGTCGCTGTAACCGATAATTAAATATCTTTCTTATTCTAGCGTCGAATGATCCGGATCATCAAATACTATGGAATCATCGTTATAGAAAATACTCTTAGCCTCTTCAAACGAGATACCATGTTTTACTTTGTTGGACGAGTTCTTTTGCTCGTCCCATTCAAACCTTAATATATTCATAATTAAATTATAATTATATTATATGTATAGGTCAAGGCTATCATTTGCGAATAGCTGGATAAGTTAGTCCTGTTTCGCCTTTGCATTGCTTCTTAGACTCGCTTGGATTTTAAGACTTCCAGTTCGTAACTTTTTTTATTGATCTGAAGTAGAATAATTGAGGTAATGGAGTGATGCTTTATCCCCCTCGATCAACTAATTTTGTGACCGAGCCAACCATTCTAAAACTTTGAAAAAGGCTCTCGAACTAGATATTTTCCCTTAAAGCCAATGCGCCTTGTGTCCAAGCTTGTCGAGTCGATCTACGCTTCATATTTTAAAGCTGATCCACGATGTTAAGAAATAAAGGGATCGGTTTTTATTGTCAAAAAGCAAACGTCAGCCTTTACAATTCATATTTTCGCTATCTTGTTTTCATTTGTGCTATATAATAATTGTCTAAAGGAGAACGTATGAAACTTGTTATTTGCGATGTCGACGGCACTTTAGCCAAGGATGATAAATCAATACCCTCAGCATTCTTTACACTGGCTAAAAAGTTAAAAGAAAAAGGGGTGCGTCTTGGTATCGCCTCTGGAAGGCAGTATGCCAAACTGAAGAGCATCTTTCAAAGTTTGGGCGATGATACCTTTTATATTGCCGAAAACGGAGCTTTGATCTATGAGGGCGACAAGCTTTTAAAGACGGCGCCTTTAAGCGAAGCATTGACGCTTAAAACTTGCTTGAGAGCCTATTCCTATGATGATCTCAAGTGCTATATCGCCGGCATCAATTCTTCCTACGTCATCAGCGAGGATCCTTTGATCTTAAATGAGATCCGCATCTATTGCGAACATTTCAAAACGCTGGCGCATTTTGAAGAACTAAGGAGAAAAGATGAATATCTCAAGGTGGCGATACTAGATCTTAGCCATAAAGCCAGCAAGCACTATCATCTATTTGAAGACCTCAACGAAGAAGCTATCGTGACGGTCTCGGGCGATCGCTGGATCGATGTCAATGCCAAAGAGGCCACCAAGGGGCAAGCTCTGTCTTTCATTAAACAACGTTTAGCCCTTAGTGCCAAGGATGTTGTGGCCTTTGGCGATTATGGCAATGATGTCTCCCTTTTAAAAGAAGCTTACTACAGTTTTGCGATGGCCAATGCCACTGAAGAAGTCAAGGAAGTCGCCAATTTCAGTTGTCCCTCCAATAATGATGAGGGCGTAATAAAGGCTTTAGGGAATCTCTATCATTTATGATAGAATGAGTAGTGGAGGAAAAAATACTTATGCCAATCTTTTTACTTATTATGATCGCCTTTATGGGCTATATGATGTATAAAAATATCGGCTTAGCCAAAAAGAACAAGCTGATGAAAAAATACTTTGTCTGCACCGATGCCATCTTGAATCAAAAAGAAGATGCCTATGAGATCATTTCGGAATATATCCAAAACGAAGAGAACCCCGAGATGCAAAATAAGGCGCGGATCTTAAAACTTATCACGGAAGTTGATCACAGTATCGACAGCAGTGATACCCTGTCGTTTTTGGATCTGACTCCTGTCATCAAGACGAAAGATCAGTTTGATAAAGCTAAATTCCAATATAATTCCGATACCTTCTTTTGGGCGATCGAACTTTTGATCAAAGCCCATCTTAAACACCGGGAGGAAGTCGTCACAAGATTAAAGGAAGAATATGCGCGTTTTGAAGAGATCGAAGACTTCAAAAAAGATATCGTCATCGTTTTGTTTTATGAGTGCGATAAAGTCTTTGCGCAATATGGTGATGAGGGCAAGACCTTCTTTAAGAATCTCTTGAGCGGGGAATACAGTTCCTATGTCTATGATAAGCGCATGATCAGCTTCTACAAGTCGATCGCCGCCAGCTTGCTGGTATATGAAGGTGAGAGTTTAGAAAGTGAAGACGAAGAGCTTGTCTATACTTTCGCTAAGATGAAGGCCGGTAAGATCATGTTGAAGGAGCTCGGACTTTTCGATAAGTATGCGAAAAAGGAAGAACCTGTAACAAGTGATGAAAACCTCATTGAAAGCGATGATGCAGATGTCATCGATACTGAGGTCAGTATTAAAAACAGCGAAGAAGTTAAGAAAGAGGATCAAAAAGACTGATGCGTTTGATCACTGGACTTGGCAATCCTGGTTTAAAGTATGAAAATACCCGGCACAACGCCGGGTTTATGGTCATTGACGCCCTTTTAAAAAGGCTGGATCTAAGACTTGATCAAAGCGGGTTTAAGGGTGAGTATACCACTTTGCGCCATAAAGGCGAAAAGATCATCATCTTAAAGCCTATGACCTACATGAATTTAAGCGGTGAGAGCGTTATGGCTTGTCTTAAATATTATAAGATGACAAGCGCTGACCTCCTTGTGATCCATGACGATCTGGACTTACCCACAGGCAAGCTTAGACTGCGTGAAAAAGGATCAAGCGGCGGACAAAAGGGAATGGGCAATATCATTGATCTTCTGCACACCGATAAGATCAAAAGGATCCGGATCGGCATCGATAAGGATCCGATGATACCGGTGGTCGACTATGTCTTGGGCAAATTCAGCAAAGAAGAACTGGCTTTCTTTGACAAGGGCAAAGAAAAAGCCTGCGACGCCCTTTTGTCTTATCTTGATGAAGACTTTACGAAAGTCATGAATACATATAACCGATGAAACAAGAACGCCTTTTAAATTATCTTGAAGCTCAATTAACAGATCAGATCACAAAAATCAGCTATCAATCGAAAAGTGAAGAAGTCTTAAAACTGGTCTTGTATTTGCGCCAAAGCCAAAAGAAACTGATCATCGTCAAAGAAAACGACTATGAGGCCCGGCATATCTATGAGGCGCTACTAAGCTTTCTTGACGAAAAAGAGATAGCGCTCTATCTTCCTGAAGAATCAATGCGCTCCGAAGCGATCATCGCTTCCTTTGAAAATCGCCACGAGCGTCTTTTGGCCTTATATAAGATCCTGAAACAAGACTGCCGCATCGTCATTGTGACACCCTATGGGCTCATGCGCCATCTGCCCCAAAGAACGCTTTTAGAAAAAGCGCTGCGCCCTTTAAAAGTCGGTACGATCATCAAAAAAGAAGAGCTGATCCAAACGTTGAACGATCTGGGCTATGAGAGAGTCTTAAGAGTTGAAACACCCTTAAGCTATGCTTCAAGGGGCGCGATCATCGATGTCTTTTCGATCAATTACCCCTATCCTTTAAGAATCGAGTTCTTCGATGACGAGATCGATTCTTTGCGTTTTTTTGATCTGAATTCACAGCGCACGATCGAAGAGATCAAAGAGGCCGAAATCGTCTTTGCCTCAGATATCTTAGTTGGACATGAAGATATCGCGGTCTTAAAAGAAACCTTAAAAGACTATGATAGCGCCTTAGATCTTGAATATCTGGAAAAACATATCTATCAGGGCTCGCTTTATTATTACTACGCTTTTTTAAAAAGCTCTTCGCATCTTTTGGATTACACCCCTGATTTTTGTCTTTATGAAAGCGACCAGGATCTGATCAAAGATCACATTAAACACTTGCAGGATGAGACCTTCGCCTACCTAAGAGAGATGGTCCATGACAAAGGACTGCCCTTGCGCTTTTATGTTTTTTCCAATTATCAGGATGAACTTTTTAAGGCTAAGCAGCGTTTAGAAAGTGCGCCATATCAAGAGGTCTTCCCGCTTTTTGAAGAGATCGAAGAGCCTAGTCTTCCCCTTGATAAAAAGCTGACCTCGATCATAAAAACTGATCAAAAAATCATTATCGCCCTAAATGCGCACTACCTCAAGATCACCAAAGAAGTCTTGCAGGAATTAAAGATCCCCTTCTCTTTAAAGCTTGATGAACAAAGGATCGACCTGATCGAAGAAGAACTCTTCTTCGGCTTTAAATGTCCTAAATTAGATCTTATTGTCTATAGTCAAAAAGAACTCTTTACACCAGTCAAGATCATCGGGCGCTATGCGCAAAAATACGAAGAAGCGACTAAGCTTGACTCCTATGAAGAATTAGAAAAAGGCGACTATGTCGTCCATAATCAATATGGTATCGGCCAATATATGGGCATTGAAAAAAGAGAGGTCAACGGCATTACCTTAGACTATCTCAAGATCATCTACCGCGACAACGCTGAACTTTTAGTGCCTTTGGCTCAGTTTGGCTTAGTACGCAAGTATGTTTCCAAAGACGGCGTCGTTCCAAGACTCCATAAGCTTGGTTCAAAAGAGTGGAAAAAGACCAAGGAAAAAGTGGAAGCCAATATCAATGATCTGGCAGAAAGACTGGTCTTTCTTTACGCTAATCGCGAAGAGAAGATCGGCCATGCCTTCTCGAAAGACAACGAGCTCCAACAAGAGTTTGACGCTAAATTCGCTTATGAATTGACCAAAGACCAGGCTAAGGCGATCCAAGAAGTCAAACAAGATATGGAGTCGGCTAAACCGATGGACCGCCTGCTTTGCGGGGACGTCGGTTTTGGAAAGACCGAGGTGGCGATCGAGGCCAGCATGAAGGCCGTTATCGATCATAAACAAGTCGCCTATCTTTGCCCGACAACTATCCTTTCCATGCAGCATTTTGCGACCTTTAAAGAACGCTTTAAAGAATATCCAGTCAAGATCGCCCTGCTCAATCGCTTTGTCGAAAACAAAGATGTCAAACAAACACTCAAGGATCTAAAAGAGGGTCAGATCGATATCCTGATCGGCACCCACCGCCTCTTGTCTAAAGATGTCATCTATCATGATCTGGGCCTTTTGATCATCGATGAAGAACAGCGCTTTGGGGTCGAACAAAAAGAAAGGATCAAAGAACTAAAACAGAGTATCGATGTCTTATCTTTAAGTGCTACCCCCATACCTCGGACATTGCAGATGTCATTAGTCGGTCTAAGAGGTCTCAGTACACTCGATAGTCCCCCGCACAACCGCTATCCCATTCAAACTTATGTTGTTGAACGCGACGAAAACTTGCTTCTTGATGTCATCAAACGCGAATTGTCCCGCAAAGGCCAGGTCTTTTACCTGCACAACAATGTCGAAGAGATCTATCTTTTGGCTAATCGCATAAGACGTCAGCTCAAAGAGGCCCGCATCATGGTGGCACATGGCCAGATGAGTAGTGAAGAACTTGATGATGTCATGATGGAATTTTACAAAGGAAAAGCCGATGTGCTCCTTTGTACGACCATCATCGAAACCGGGATCGACATACCCAATGCCAATACCATCATCGTCGACAATGCCCAAAACTTTGGACTCGCCCAACTGTATCAGATCCGCGGGCGCGTTGGCAGAAGTGATCGCATCGCCTATGCCTATTTTGTCGTGCCTAAAAGAAAACAGCTCAACGAAGATGGTCAAAAGCGTCTCAAGGCCATCAAGGAATTCACCGCTTTGGGCAGTGGCTATAAGATCGCCATGCGCGATCTGGCCATACGGGGAGCAGGCGATATGTTAGGTGCGAAACAATCGGGTTTTATCGACAATGTCGGCTTAGAATTATATTTAGCTATGCTTAAAAAAGCGATCAAGGAAAAGCGCGGGATCAAAGAAGAGGAAGTCAAAGCCAAAAAGACGGCCCCGCTTCCGATCGAATCTTATATCCCTGATAATTTTTCCGATAATGATTATGAAAAATTAAATCTTTACCAGCGCTTAGAAAAAATAAGTGATATCGATGATCTTTGGGCCTATTATCTAGAGGTGAGTGATGAATTTGGACATTTGCCAAAACAAGTCGCCGCGCTATTTGAAAAAAAGCGCTTAGAGTTATTTATTGATAAGGGCGATCTTGATAGCGTAAAGATCCAAAATCATCGTCTAGAGGTCGTTATGTCTAAAAAATGCAGCGACAACATCGATGGCATGAAATTGTTTGAATACTGCACGAAGCTGTCCAAAGATATCAGGATCCGCTACATTAAAAATCGCTTAGAGTTCTCTTTCCCTGATCCCGAGGGAAGGAAGCACCTGTTTACGCTCTTGAATGATCTAAAGGAGGTCCAAAAACATGCGTCTTGATAAATATCTAAAAGTAGCCCGCGTCTTAAAAAGAAGAGTTGTTGCCAAAGAGCTGGCCGAAAAGGAACGCTTAAAGATCAATGATCGAATTGCCAAAGCTTCCAGCGAGATCAATGTCGGCGATATCATTACGATCGAATTTGGCCATCGCCACTTACAAGTCCGCGTCTTAGATATCAAAGAACATGTCAAAAAGGAAGACAGCGCCCTTCTATATGAGATCGTCGACGATCAAAAGCGCGAACTGCCAGAATAAAGATCTTCTTTTGGCCTGGTGTTATGACTTATTGTAGTCAGCATAGCAAGCAGTTTTTCTAAAAATACCATTTAAAAAGTAGCCAGAACTAATTTTAAAAAACTGTTATTAGCTTGGCTACTTTATTGTTTTTAGTAATATAGCTTATTATTGAAGTAACATATTAAATATCCATACTATGTATCGAATGCTTGCTCGCACAAAACTGTGTATACCTTTGAGTCTAGTTTAATATCTCCTTTATAAAGTTCAAGCCTGATCTCATAAACATTGCCTACGCACTTTTTTAAATATCCGTCTTCGTCAAAAAAGTCAGATGTTACATTAAAAGTTCCTTGAGGCGTTACACTTTGGGGTATATTTTTCTTGCCTCCAATAATATACTTATTCAGATCATCTTCCAAAAAGATTGGCTTAATGTAGTAATCGTTTGAATCAAGTTTATATTCATCGGTATCGACATATATATTTATCCCGTATTGAATAGAACCGTCAGCGAAATCTATATTGCTGATCACCATTTTGATATTTTTAATATTAAGTGTATCCAATTTTGTTTTGAATGATTCGCTAACGATAAAAGATACCGTTACTACCACTAACAAAATAGGAAGCAGTAAGATTATTTTTTTAATTTTATTCATTGTACGCGTCTTCCTTGACAAATCAAACAACAATTAAGCATTAGATCACTTACGATAGTATATGGCTTTCAAAACCTTAACATCGATAGTTACTGTTGATCTATCTGTAAATGTTCCTGTGATCTTTCTTGAAGTTTGATCAACATTATTAAATACATCGTTTTTATTTAACTTAACCTTTAAAGTGGAAGTTAAGTCCTTAACTCAAGAAATTTAATTGGTTGTTATTTATCGCCTAGTCTATTAAACAGCAGAATTACTGCTACCGCCCAACTGACGAAGATTATTGTAGGACACACCAATAGAAGCGCCGCACCCTCTTCAGCAAAAAAGCTTTGTGCGAAAACAGGCGCACACCACGATAAGACGATCGTAGCAACAACATATATAACTAATAGTGCAGCCTGATAAAAATTAATTTTTTTCATTTGACTTCCTCGTATTTTGATTATGTTTTATGCATGAATGACTTAAAACAGCAAAACCAGTTATTGATAATCGGGCGGCTTTTCTAAGACAGACGCTTTAAACTGATATCACGCCGGAAATAAAAGGCACAAATCAAAAGACATGTGCTTATAATACATCTCCATTCTTATATCTTTGAGGATCATACCTTAACATAACAATCCCCCTCCTTGTGATTCCATTATGGCATATTTGTATATTTCTGTATAGTATAAAATGTAGAATTGCTTAATGGCGCAAATATCTGATGTTATAATTGAGCGGCAAAAAAGAGGTGGGCTTATGGAATGGTTAGACGAGGTTAAGGAAAGCTTAAAAGCAAGAATCAAATTCTCTTTGCCAAGGATTCAAACTATCTTCAAGATCTCGATGATCTTTTAAAAATGCAGGATCATCGCGTCTTGATCCTGTGGGCCTTTGATCTGGCACAAGAAACGCTTATAGAATTTAAGAACAGCTATCCCCTTGAAACAAGGCCGCTATTGGCTTTTGATGCGGCACAAAAGTGGGCTCAGGGCAAAATCAAAATGCGTGAGGCCCAACGCAGGATCCTCGATTGTCATGCTTTGGCTAAAGAATTAACCAGCATGGATAACACCATCGGCAGGGACATGGATAAAATCAGCGGTAATACCGGTTTCTCTTTCATGAAAGTATCGTTCATAATTCCTCCTTCGCAGAACATGTTATGATTTTTTACGGTGATACCAGGCCATCATTATGAGAGCAACAAGCAAGGTGCCGGTTTCCGCGACAGGGAAGGCAAGCCAGATCCCGTTCAGATGGAACAATTTGTCCAGACACCATAAGGCGGGCACAAGGAAAAGCATCTGCCTGCATAATTGGACCGCCATGCTGGCGCCCACTTTTTCCGTGGCCTGAAAATAGGTGGAAATCATCGTAGAGAGGCCGCAGAACAGATAGCTTGCCGCCATGATCCGCATAGCGGATATCCCAAAGGAGCGCATGGCTTCCGACGCCGTAAACAATCCCAAAATCTGCGCCGGAAAGAGGAGGACAGCCAACGTCCCCAGTATCATCATGCCGGTGACCAAAACAGCTCCGTATCGGAAAGCGGAATGCAGCCGTTCGCTGTTGCCTGCGCCATAGTTAAACCGCATAACTGGCAAACAACCCTGGATCAAACCGTTTACCGTCATGACGATCAGCTGCTGCACCTTAAAATATGCGCCGAAGAAAGCGATCGCCGTATCGGAATACGCCACCAGAAACAGATTGACGAAGGTCACCATAAACGAACTGAGGGCGTTCATAATAAAAGATGGCAGGCCAAAGGCAAAAATACGGC
>CALVCF010000073.1 GCA_944325935.1 uncultured Erysipelotrichaceae bacterium
CATGTTATTACTAACCTGGTGGAAGGGGATCGTCCTATTTATGTTGACACCAACAGTTTTACGATAAACGCGACCGGCGGTGGCATGACTATCCCTGAAGAGAATACGAATGCCTTAGGTTTTATCAGAATATTATCGGCGACTCAGTTTTCGATCAACGGCGGTAATTATTCTGGCGATACTAATAATGGGGCTTTCTTCCGTTTTGAAGGAACGACCTCAGGAGCCAGTTATGAACTCAACGACTTAAAGGCTGATACCAATTATGACGTTGTTTATTTTGCTCAAACTTATCAAGATCTGAAGATGGAGATCAACGGCGGCAACTATTCATCAAGGACGCGTGCCTTTTTGATCGACGTATATGACTATGAAAATAGTCCGGTCGTTTTTAACGGCGTTACGATCGAAACTGATCGAGGGCCTTGTATTGAAATGTCTGGGGCTAACACCACGCTAGAGAACTGCGATTTCTTGGTTACAGGAGACTTTGATGGAGGAAATACCTGGGCTAGAAGTGCGATCGGGGTCGGCTATGAGGGAAGAGTGAATGTTAAAAGTGGCACATATCAAGCCAAGAGTGCGTTTATGGATGCCAACGAAGGCTATGGACTCTATATTTATTCTTCAGGTGGAGAAGTAGTGATTGAAGGTGGAACATTCATAGGAAGTACTGCCGCCTTAAAAGCTGATGTAGATAAAAGTAACTATGGATCACCGGCTGTTATTAGAGTGGTCGATGGTCAATTCGAAGGCGATCTTTTAGCTACGACCAATACTGGTTTAGAAAAGATCACGGTCGAAGGCGGGGATTTCACTGGTATAACAGATAAAACCACCGCAAATCCTAACAATAGCGTATCGGTAAGCGGTGGCCGTTTTGATCGCTCGATGGTAAGCCTTTTAGATACAGACACCAAGTATGAAAGCTATGATCAAACAGCTTATTCTTATTTTGAAAGTCTAGATAGTGCCTTACAGGCGGCCAATGACCACACTGCGATCAAAACGCTGGAAGACGGCTCGTATTTAGATAGTTATCAGCTAACTTTTGTTTATAACGATAACAGCAATCGCATAGTAAGCGTTTCAAATGAAGCTAACGCAGTTATAGTTCTGCCAAATCTTGAAAGACAAGGCCATATCTTTTTGGGTTGGGAAGATGCTGATGGAACTTTACATAGTGCCGGCGCCACATATACACTAAACAATAACGCAACTTTAAACGGGCGATGGCAAGCACTGACCAAGGTTTTGACTGAGGCAAAAGAGCCTACTTGTACAGAAGATGGCAATATAAGATATTGGTATTGCCCTGAACTGGATGCTTATTTTGTAGATGAAGACTTAAGTCAAGAAATCGATCAAAGTGAAACAGTAATCAAAGCCATCGGCCATGATTATGGAAACCCAGTTTTCAATTGGTCTGACGATTATAGTGAAGCCACTGCAACAGCGACATGTTTAAATGACGAAAGTCACAAGATCGAAGAAAAAGCTCTTGTAACATCCACTAAAACAGAACCAACATCTGAAAAAGAAGGTCGCATTACTTATGTTGCAAGCGTTATGATCGAGGGCGTAGAGTATAGTGATACAAAAGTAGTGCTGCTAGATAAACTTACAGACGAAAATGAGGTTATCATCCCCGATACTAAGAGCACGTCTTTTGATTATTTATTATCCACATCAGCTTTGATCTTTACAGCTTGTGCGACGCTATTCTTAGTGAAGAAACAAAAGGACTAAAGCTCAAAATAGATATAGTTTTAAGCCAATATAATGAAGATCTGTGATATGCAGATCTTTTTTGATATCTAGTGAAGATGATCGGTAAAAAGGATATAATGTAGCTATGTTTATTATAGAAAGTGAAGCAGAGCACGTCGTTGAACGCTCGCGCTTTATTGCCCACATCTTGAAAGTTGAATCTATCGCGCGGTTTGATCTTTTTTTAAATGAAGAGCGCAAGAAATATTACGATGCCAGTCATCATTGTTATGCCTATATCATAGGCGATAATAAGAAAGCGAGCGATGATGGCGAGCCGTCAATGAGCGCTGGCATACCTATCTTAGGGGTCTTAGAAGCTCATGGACTAAATGAGTGCGCTTGTATCGTTACACGTTATTTTGGGGGAATCAAGCTTGGGGTAGGAGGTTTGGCCAGAGCGTATCGCGAAGCAACTAAAAAAGCGGTCGATAGAGCGGATTTCTATGAATACCAAAAGATCCCGCGCTATAAGATCAGCCTAAGTTATGAACTAAGCCCGCAATTTGAAAATTATCTCTACGCTCATAAGATCGTGATCGAAGACATCAAATATGAGGAAAAGGGAGCGACTTATATCTTCTTAGATGAATTCGATCATAGGCAAGAGCTGTCTAACATCACAAAGGGCCAGCATATGGAAGTATTGTCAGCTAAGATCATCGCTAAGAAAGTCAGTAAATGATATATAATGAAACTATGGAAGAAATGTATTTGCTGGCGCTTCTTATATTGTTGCTGCTGATCGTTTTTTTGATCATCTTTTTGATAAGGCTTAAACACTTTAATTCAAAGTTTTCTTCGCTTGTTTCAAGACTTGATCATACAAGAAAAAGATATGCGGAGCAAAAAAGCCAAAAAGAACTCGCTTATGCCAAGCTGGGCTCTTCTTTTAAAGATGCCCTTAAGATTTATTCTTTGTGGCAGATCTTAAAATATCTCATTAAAAAAGATAAGCGCAAGCCCCATAAACTGACTAACGCTTATCTAGCTAATCAAAAATATATCGATCGTCTTATTCGCTAGTATCATCGCCAGGCAAATAGAAGACCTGTTCACCATCTTTGGTCAGCATATAGTTGCTGCGTGCGAAAGATTGAACATAATCGGGGTCTTCCAGTTTATTTTTCTGCGAGACGAGCTGTTCGTTTTCGCTTTGAAGGCGTTCAAGCTCAGCGCTGGCGACTTCAGCTTGGCTTCTTAGTTCCATCGTGTGCAGGATCTCGCCTACCACTCCTATTAAAAGATAGATCGAAAATGCGATGAGGACGATCGAGACTATTTTGATGATCGTCTTTTTAGGACGATAACGTTTTTTCTTGTTTTCCATACGTCCATTATAAGAATTTAGGGCCTGTTAGGCAAATTGCTTATCGTAGTCATCTTGTCTAAAACCAACTAAGCAGAAGTCTTCTCCCACCAATAAGGGCCTTTTTACCAGCATTCCATCACTTGCCAAAAGGTCTAACTTCTCTTCATCGCTCATCGTTTTGAGCTTTTCTTTTAAATGGAGCTCGCGATACTTAAGACCGCTTGTATTAAAGAAGCGATCGATACTTAAGGCGCTGAGCTTTTGATAGTGTTTAAGCTCTTCTTTAGATGGTCTTTCAAGCTTGATATCGATCAGGTCATAGTCGATCTTTTTATGGTCTAGGTATTTTTGAGCCTTGCGGCAGGTAGAACATTTGGGATAACAGATAAATTTCATTTTTGCTCCTTGATAAAGTAATAATCATTTGGGTTTGAGCGTTTGGCATCATAACGGAAACCAAGCTCCTTAAAGTCTTTAACAGCCTCTTGGTCTAAGATCTTATTTTCAGCCAGATAGCGTAGCATTGCCCCTCTGCCTTTTTTAGCCTCAGTCGTTATGACCTTATACTGATCGTTTTTATGGCATAAAAAGTGAATATTTAAGATTCTTTCTTTAGCGTGGTATTTAGTGATGACTTTGGCATATTCAAGGGAAGCCAAGTTGATGACAAGTTCATCTTTGGCTATAAAGCTTTGATAGATCTCATCTTGCCAAAAATCATAAAGCGAGCCGATCTCAGGAAGCTTGCTTTGCATTTCTAAGCGATAGGGAACGATGAGATCAAAGGGTCTCAGGCCGCCATACAGGCCCGATAGGATCAAGAGGTGATCAGATAGATAGTCTAGGGCTGAAGTATTTAAGATCTTTGCGCTCAGGGCTTGATACTGCAGGCCGTTATAGGCTAAAAGGGCATGCAGATAACCATCGTCTACATCTTTTTCGAGCATCTTTTTGGCTTTTGATGCGATCTCTTTTGAAGCGCCGTAGATTTTGATGAGTTCATCAAGTTCTTGCCTTTTTAAGATCCCTTGGATCTGCTTAGCTTTTTCTAAAAGCTTTGGTCTTTGGTCGTGATAAGTGAAGTCGTTTTCTTCGCTTATTTTTTTAGCTGGCGAGATGATGATCTTCATTTTAAGATGAAATCCATCTTGAATTGTTTAAAGGCTTCGTCAAAAGAAGAGAAGATCTTGACTTCATTAGCTTTTAAGATCCCGACAACAAAAGAATTGAGGCCCTTGGTCGATTCAAGACCGCCTTGATAGTTGCGATTAAGACGGGAGTCTGAAAAAACGGGGTAGACATGGACCTTGCGCCCCTTCATAAACTGTGACATGACAAAGCCCATACAACAGACGGTGCCGCTGTCTTCGTTGCTGAGATCATAAAAGATCGCATCGGCCTTTTCGATATATTTAAGATCGTTTTGGAAGATCTTAACACTGTCAAGATCCGGGTCGCTTTCATCATTTAGATTGATGGGATTGATGACCTCAAAGGGTAGTCCATTATCTTTAAGGCACTTGCTAAGGACGTCGCCTTCTAAAAGGCGCTGTTTAGCTTCATATTCGGTAAATAAGGGTCCAGCAATATAGACTAACATTGATTATCTCCTTTCGTTACAATTCTTTCTAGTGCTTCTTTAATAAGTTTAGGGTGAGTGGCCAGATTTAGACGTACATAGCTATCATAGCCCTCGCCAAAGTCCTTACCAAGATTGAGTGAGAGATCGCGCTCTTTTAAGAAGTCTTCTATTGTCTGATCTTTTAAAAGCGGCTTAAGGTCGATAAACATCAAATAAGTTCCTTCAAGCCTTGCATAGTAAAGCTCATGAGAGTCAAGATAGGAAGAGGCGATCTGGTAGTTGTCTTCAATTAGCTCCTTGACAAGAGTTAACCACTCATCTCCATCGCGATAGGCATAATAACTGGCTAAGGCATTCATAAGCTTGGGGCTTCCTAAGTGATGGCGGTTTTGAAAGTCGAGATAGGCCGTTTTGAGCTTCTCATCTTTAATGATGATGTGGCTGTGGGCAAACAAGGCCAGATTGAAGGTCTTGGAAGCTCCCAATACGCCAAAGACATGGGAGCGATACTTCTCAAGACTAAGCATGGAAGTATGCTGATAGCCCCTAAAATTAAAGTCGGCATGTACCTCGTCCGATATGATATAGACATCATATTTTAAAGCTAGATCCCCTAAGCGTGATAATTCTTCTTTTGTATAGACATGTGAGGTGGGATTGTGGGGATTACAAAGAATCATCAGCTTAAGGCCTTCTTTAAATCGCCTTTCAATATCTTCATAGTCCATCACAAAGGTCTGATTCTGTTTAATCAGCGGGCTGGTGACGAGCTTGCGTCCTGTAGCTTTGATAATGCGGGCAAATTGGTGATAGACCGGCGGGCAGATGAGGATCTTATCATTTGGTTTAGAAAAACAGTCGATCAGCTGGTTGATGGCAGCGATCGCTCCATCCGCAAAGAAGATCTCGTCATCATTTATCACTAACTGATGATGCCGTAAGTAAAAGGCTTCAAAGACACTTCGATAGTCTTCCTTTAAAGCTGTATAGCCATAGGCTTTAAGGTCCAAAACTTCTTCTAGTCCCTTCTTAACACTAAGGGGTGAGGCAAAATCCATATCCGCCACACTTAGGGCAATCGTTTGATCATTCGCCTTGGCCCATTTAAAGGAAGGGCTTTTCCTGCGGTCGATAAAATATGCTTCGAGAAATTGATGCTTATTCATTTTAGTATTGGATAGCTTTCAAGACTTCATCAGCCGTTTTTTCATCGACGAGTTCTTTGATGATGGCATGAGCTAATTCAAAGGCTGCCCCCAGGCCTTTGGCTGTAATGATATTAGCCTTTTGATGAACCTTTTCACCAGTTGATTTTTTAGCATACTCAAAGCCAGGGAAAACCGTAAATTCGTCATCTCCGACAAGATTCAAGCGAACAAAAATGCTAGGAGCTGCACAGATCGCAGCAAGCAGCTTGCCTTTTTTATGGAAATCAAGAAGTGCCTCTTTTAAAGGTGCAAAGTTATAAAGATTTTCCGTTCCAGGTAGTCCGCCTGGCAAGACGATCGCGTCATAGTCGTTTAGATCGACATCCTTGAATAGCTGTGTCGCATAATAGCGCACTTTGTGGCTTGAAGTGATCACAAGTTCATCTTGGATACTGATAAGATCGCAATTGATCTTGGCACGTACTAACAGGTCATAGATGATGAGGGCTTCACACTCCTCATGCCCATCAGCTAAAAACAAAGCAACTTTCATAGATTTCCTCCTTTTGATAAAGCGTCCATATTTACTGCTGGCTTGTTTGATATAAGAAAGACCGTACTTATCAAGCAGATCATCAAGGGTCTTTCGATCATCACTCAAGGGATCGTCGAGCTCATACTCCAATTCATGATCGGTTTGGCCAAGATAGACACTTTCATCAAGAGCTAATTCACCCTTGGGCAATCTTTTGATATAGCGCGTATTAAGAAGCGAGCCTAGATAGCTGGGATCATTGATTTTCAGTTTAGCAAGCAGCTTTTTGATCCTTGGATCGTGGAGATCATTAGCAGCAATGTTGAATTCATATTCCTTAACAAAGCCTTGGCGCGCATCTTTTAAAGTAAAGGTATGTTCTCTTTCTTCCTTCCGTATGCGAAGGCCGATCTTAGGATGATGGGCGTCGTAGTAATAATTCAGTTGGATCCTTTTTTCATCAAAGTCCAGATCTTCTTTCAGTCTTTGATAGTCCTTAGTTTTTAATAAGAGCTTATACTCTTTTTCGATATGATAATCCATAACTTTATTATATATGATGTCTACTTCTTTTAAAGTAGGCATTAAAAGCTAATTCTAAACCAGACATAAAGGTGATGCCCATGACGATCGACAAGGCCTGTCCGATCGTATCAAGACCGGTCGCTAAAGCTAGGTCGAGATTGTTGTTGACGATATAAAACATTGTATAATACATCCCTCCACCTGGCACCAGGGGGATCAAAGCGGCGATGAGATAAGTGGTGACAGGGGCTTTTAAAACACGGGCCAAGACAATGGCTAAAAGGGTGATCATTAAAGCGGCGACAAATTGAGCTAGGTAGACACCCCCAAGCATTCTGACGAAGCTGAAAACGATCCCTCCGATCATCCCGTTTAGGGCCGCAAAAAACAAATTTCTGCCCCGGATATTGAAGATAATGCCAAAGCCTAAGGCTGCAAAAAAAGTCATCCCGACACTCATAATCCACCTCTTAAGATCAGCATCACTAACAAGGAACCCAAAGCGATCGCTGCGGCATTGATCAGAGCTTCACTGGCTCTGACAAGACCGGCGACCAGATCGCCAGAGACCGTATCGCGAATGGCGTTGGTGATCGCAAGTCCTGGCACCAGCAACATCAAAGATGAGATAATGATGATATCCTGTCTGCCTAAACCCAAGTTGGCAAAGGCGATCGCCATCAATGTGATGATCATTGAAAGAAAGACATATTTAAAGAAATGGGGGAAGGCCAAGGGTCTGATATAGATCGCCAGGGCTTCGATCACCATTGCTACGAGGGATGAAAGAAGTGCATCGTTTAAAGTACCTCCAAAAAAGAAGGCAAAGCCAAAGGCACAGACCAGAGCGCCCAAGATCTCGATATAAAAGGGATAGGGTTTTTCACTTTCGATCTTATTTAGCTCTTTTTCAAAGTCTTTCAAGCTCAATTGATGACGATAGGCCAGTCTTGAGAGGTCATTGACCTTGACGATCTTATCGAGGTCGACATCAGCCATTTTTACCCTTTTGATATTGTGATAAAGTTGTTCATCCAAAGTAAAAGATGTTATTAACAGGGTCGGCGTAGCATAAGAATCGGTGACTTTGGCACCATAGGCTTTTAAGATATAGTTCATCGTTTCTTCAACGCGATAAGTTTCAGCACCTGAACGCATCAATATGATGCCGGCTTTGGTAGCCAGACGCGCCAGGGAATTGGGATCAAAATCTTTCACGACAGGATTATAGCACATAAAATGTGCTATCATTAAAACATGAAAAAATGGAATCTGCTTTTTGAAAACTGCCGTCTTCCGCTGCGCATTGTCGCCTTTGGCTTTGTGCTTTTAGCTTTCGGCAATCTCATTCTCAATGATAACGTCAATATATTTTATACCTTTCAAAGCACTTTTTTGATCAACCTGGCTCATATTGCCAAGGAAATAGGGCATATCATCATCGTCAATATCCCGCTCATCTTCATGATGGGCATGATGAGCAAGCGCGCCAACTCGACAGCGCCCGCCCTTTTGGCTTTTGTGGGCTATGTGACTTTCCAAGTGATGATGATGCTTTTGACGCCAAATGATCTGGCAAGCGAAGCCTATTACAGTGTCTTGGGCATTTCATATACCGCGACTACCCAGAATATCACAAGTACGATCTTCCCAATGCAAACGGGAATGGTCGGTTCTTTTATCGTCGCTTTATTGACAAGATATGCCTATCTTCGCTCAAGGCGCAAGTCGATGTATAGTTTTTTAAGTTTCACCAACAAGGATACCGCCGGTCTTGTTTATACGCTTGTCTTGTGCATGATCGCCGGAGTCCTCATGTCTTATATTTGGCCGATCGCCTATAACAGTCTGGAAGATGTGATCGCCTGGATCGCCGAAGATCTCAGCGATCCCTTTCATTTATTTGTCTATGGTCTTTTTGACCGTCTCTTATCGCTTTTGGGGATGGGTGAATTCATCCGCCAACCCTTCTGGTTTGGTGTAGAAGGAGGAACTTATTCCACGATCGCTTCCCAAACCTTGACGGGCGATGTTGCCATCTGGTCTGCGATGCCGGAGGCTTTGGCGACTTTTGATGGGGCCGGGCGCTTTATCACGCCCTATTATGTCTTAAACATGTTTGCGATACCTGCCTTGTATTTTGCGCTGTATCGCACGACCTCTAACCGCAAGAGAAGGCATAAGACGATCATTTTTTATGCCGGGGCGATGTTGATGTCGATCATCTGTGGCAACCCGCTGATGGTCGAATTGGTCTTGCTTTTTGCATCACCCTTGCTTTTGCTGTTCCATTTAGTTGCCAGCGCCAGTCTTTTCGGCATTTTAGCCTTGAATGAAGCTTATTTGGGCTTCAACTACAGCGGCTCGACCATTTCGGCGATGCCTGGCTCTTTCCCGGACTTTATCATCAATGCCAGGGCCACTCAATTTACCCATACCATGATCGTGATCGTCTTGGTGGGGATCATCTTTGCGATCATCTATTTCTTGGCCACAAGGGCCTATTATGAATTTTTAGCCTATGATCTCTCTTCGACCAATAAAGCCGAACGCTTTGCGCATCACTTGATCGAAGCTTGCGGCGGCGAGCGAAATGTAGCCGATGTGATCAGCAGCCCCTTTGATCTTGAAATCAAATTATTTGATCTGGAGCTGGTCTCTTATGAAAAGATCAAAAAACTGGAAGTTAACCGCGTCATTGAAACCAAGGATGGCTTAGAGCTCAATATCGGCTCCCCCAGCACCATCATCCGCAAGCGGATCAATAAGATCTTGGCTTCAGAAAGACGGCCGATCCATGATTAATTTCCTACTTCTCGTTGAAAGTGATAAATAAATCAATAAGCTAAAATCATTAAGTAATAATGGTAAGTTAGTACTTAATCATTGGAGCATCTTTGATAGTAAATTGAGAAACAATAAGTTAGAAAATAGCAATTATTATGATAAAAAATCCCTATCTGCACAGTGTTGCTGATATAAGCTCATAATAAGGTATAATGATGGTGGTCTTTTGACCACCAAACTTGTTTAGGTGGATGACACTGGTGTTTGTGATGTAGGAGTCCTTACTAGTGCCATTCACCTAAATGAAAGGACTCCTACAAATGAAAAATAATTATCACACAAGCTCAAGAAGAAGTACGCCCTGGGATGATGTGGATGATCTATCATTTCTTGAATTATACAAATGAATATATAATCATCAACAGTTATATTCCAAAGGCCTGCCCTTATTGCGGTGGCGGGTTTAAATTAAACGGACATACATCAAATAAGGTCCAAAGATATAAGTGTATCGAATGCAATAAGACCTTCACGCCTATCACTGACACATTATTTGAAGATCATAAGATTTCACTTGCTGAGTGGATCGATTTTCTATACGAGCTATTATCATATGAAAGTTTTTCTAATATCTCACGCAATAATAAGAATTCTATCAACACAACTATATATTGGCTCAATTCAAATTGATCATTATATCCATCCTTTCCTGAAACAAACACAAGAGAAAACACTAGCAAATGATTTAATGAAAAATACCAAAGAAGTCTTGGAAGAAGCTTTGCAAAATAAATCGCAGGATGATTTAGAAGAAATCAAAAGATTCTTCATTTGCGGGCTTAATGCAAGATCAAGCGTTCGTATTTGTGACTATAAAAATTATAATTCATGGCATAATTCTATAAATACCAGAGCTAAGAGCCAAATCGATTATAATTCGTATATTTCATATTATTTAAAGGATTATTTCCATATTTATTTGTAGGGTAAACGCAAAGAATTTTTTCTGGAAAGGTGTTGTAAAAATAGCGGTCAATAATTGCATACTGCCTCATAAAATTATGGAATATTCAAAAAAGTCGCTAATAAAATTGTAATAGTTTTGAACTTGGTTTTCATATGACATCACAAGATGATGAATCATGATAATTATTTCGCTTGTGCAAGAAAGAATTGATACCAGTTGAAGTAAAGGCCAAAAAAGGACCGCCAAATCATTAAGAACGATGATTGCCAGTCTTGCGTGATAATGTTAATATCAATTCATTGCGCCCTCGTTCGAGAAAAGATAAAAGTTTATATGTGAAATGGTTTAAATCCTATGTCCTAGAAGATATTAAGAGCGTCGAAAGCCCGAACGAAGGGCTGTACCCTCAGCTGCTGGTATGTATCAAGAAACAGGGGAATTTCTAAGGATATACAAGGGCAGGAGACGGGTTTTGGATAAGTAGAATGATTGGGAATTGAAGGGGAATACAACAGGAAAACTTACTGAAGTATGTTTACACAGGTCCGATCAAATGAGCTTTTAAAAAACTGATAAACTGAGGTTTATACAATTTTGCCACAGCTCATCAGCTTTTTTGGGTCAAATATTGAAACATCACTGCGCTAAACACTAGCAAGGTAGTATCGGGGATCAGTAGCCAATCATCACATCTTCTGCTTGAGGATATCAAAGTATTTTTAAGCTCTCAGGAATGATATAATCGATATTAGGCAAGTCGTTTGGCGGACGTTGATCAGTTATCAAGGTGACTTGATCAAAATCAGCAAATGACACAAAACCAAGTACAGAAAACTTGCTTGCATCAGATACAACGTATGTTTTTTCTGATTGATGGATAGACATTGTCTTGACGCTTGCTGTTTCGGGCGAATTGGTCGCGTATTTATAGAAACGGCTAATGCCACTTACACCAACAAAAGCTACATCGAAATTCATCGTTTTTAACAAGTTGACACCATCGTTGCTATATACATAGTTGGCTTGCGAATTGACAAAGCCGGGCAATAAATAAATGCGCAAACCATGTTCAGCAGCTTTTGTAGCTGTTTCGATACCAGATGTAACAAATACATTGTTATGCGATTTAATATGGTCAACTATATGGACCAGCGTGCTACCGCTATCAATAAAAACTATTTGATCATCTTTGATCAAAGAGGCTGCATATTTTGCAAGTTCGATTTTTGTATTCAAATTTATAACGGCACGCAATGCGTAGGTCATTTGTCCGTTTTCTGAAATACAAAGACTGATTTTTCCACGCTGGTTTTGAACCAGCTTTTTTTCGATGAGGGCGTTGATATCTTTACGGACGGTTACTTCAGTTACTTTGAGACGATTCGCAATATCTGCGATTGAAGTTTCGCCATTATCAAAGCAAATTTTCAAAATACTCAGTAATCGTTCGTTCATAAGCATACCTCCCTTCTGTGGCGGTTGCAACTTTTAGCCCGTAAATAGAGTGAATGATGAAACCATGAATCAATAAGTACAG
>CALVCF010000074.1 GCA_944325935.1 uncultured Erysipelotrichaceae bacterium
CAAACAAGTAGCGTCGATGACTAAAAGCCCCTTATTTTTAGCCCGATCGATCAATTTCTGGTCGCTCCCATGGGCACTGAAGATCAAGACGCCATTTTCGAGCTGATCGATCAGCTCGCGTCGGCTATACTTAGCATCATCTAAACTGATGATGCCTTTTTGCTCCAAAGCTTCTTTGATAAATTGATTGTGGACGATCATCCCAAGCACATAGATCTTTTCGTGGGGGTGATCTTCTTTGGCCTTAAGTGCGATATTGATCGCGCGGATGACTCCCTTGCAAAATCCGTTTGGTATAACTTTTTTTATTTCCATAAGCTTATTCTAGCATTATTTATCTTATTTGGTTTATGGTATAATCTTGCTATGAAAAACATGAATTTGAAAGAAAAGACTTTAAGCTTTTTAGCTCTTAATAACTTTAGTGACCTAAGCAAGGTCCAGCAATTGTGTTTACCTAAGATCCTGAAAGGTGAAAAGCTTGTGGCGATCGCGCCTACAGGGACAGGAAAGACTCATGCCTATTTGATTCCGATCGCGGAGATGATTGATGAAGATGATCCCAACTTACAAGTTTTGATCAGCTGCCCGACCAAGGAATTGGCTTATCAGATCTTGGATAAGGCCAAGCTGTTACGCAAAGTTATGCCCAAACTAAATATCAAAGTTTTAAGTGGGGGCCAGGATGTCGAACGTTTAAACTTAGACAACACGCAAGTGATCATTGCCACGCCTGGCAAGCTTTGTGATCTTTATCAAAAACAGAACCTCAGAGTTGATCGTATCAAGATGTTTGTGATCGATGAGTTTGATATGACCTTAGAGTTTGGTTTCCTTAAAGATATCGATATGATCTTTACGAAGATGGCGGATGATGTGCAGACCTTAGCTTTCAGCGCCACGCTGTCGGAGGCCATGAAACCATTTATCAAGAAGTATCTAGCAGGCGCTGAGATCATCGAAGTAAAAGACGACAGTAAATTTGCTCCTAAGATCGAGCATTATCTTGTCAACTGCAAGCACTTGAGCTATGGAGAGATGTTGTTGAAGATCTTGCCAACGCTCAACCCTTATGTTTGCATGATCTTTGCAAATACGCGGGAAGAGTGTACAGCGATCGCTCGTCTATTAAAAGATCATGATTATCGTTTGTTAGAGATTCATGGCGGCCTTAATGCGCGTTCGCGCCAGCAGGCATTGCGTTTCTTAAAACATAAAGATTACAGCTATATTGTCTGCAGCGATGTTGCGGCAAGAGGTATTGATATCGACGGGGTCAGCCATGTTATTTCGCTGGGTTTTCCTTATGATCTTGAATACTATATCCACCGTGCTGGACGTACGGGACGCGCCGGACGCAATGGCTTATGCATTGCCTTATATCGTCAAGAAGATCTAACGCGTATCGAAGCTTTAAGAAAAAAGGGGATCAATTTTAAGTGGAAGACTTTTAAAAACGGGTCCCTTAAAGATGAAGTAAAAAGGGTCGAATATCTAAAGCGAGCGGCAAGTGAAGAAAAGGCCCTGGCCCGGGCTTTAACAAAGAAAAAAGAGAAGGTTAAGCCAGGCTATAAGAAAAAGAAAAATGAACTTATTCAAGCGATCAAAAGACAAAGAAGAAGGGAATTTATCCGCTCTAAGATCAAAGAGGAACGCAAGGAGCGTTATCGTTTAAAGGCGAGGGAAAAGGCGTGAAGAAAAAAGAAGTGATCATTATCGCCTTTGTAGCACTTTTGGCCTTAGCTTTTTTGGCTTACAACTATCTTTTCAAAAAGGATACGACTTATGCCTTAGTCAAAGATCTCAACACGGATGAGGTCCTTTTGCGCTTTGACATCAATGAAGATGCTTATTATGAGTTTGAAGTGCCCAATGGTTATTTCCATGTTGAAGTAAAAGATGGACACTATCACGCCACAGATGTCGATTGCCCCAATCATGATTGCGAGGGATTTGGCTGGATGCCCTCTTTTGGTGTTTACACACCAATTATCTGCATTCCCAACGGGATCATCGTGGAGGTAGAAAATGAATAGAACGCGGCACATGTCTTATATTGCCTTATTAAGTGCTTTGGCGATCGTAATAAATCTATTTGAAAGCGCCTTTATCCCGCCTATCCAATTTGGGATCCGCTTTGGTTTGGCCAACATCATTTCATTGATCACGATCGAACTCTTTTCATATCGCGATCTTATTTTTGTTGCTTTGATGAGGGTGACAATCGGTTCGCTTTTAAGGGGAGTCATCTTTGGTTCGGCCTTTATGATCAGCTTTTCAGGGGTCGTCTTATCAAGCCTTGCGATCATGCTTTGTCATAAATTAAAGACTTCTTTTATCTTTATGTCGATCATATCGGCGATCGCCCATTCTTTAGGTCAGGTCTTAGCAGTCATTTTTCTTTATGAACAAGTCAATGTCTTTGCACTTTTCCCGATTTTAGCTCTATCTTCGATCGCGACAGGTGTCTTGACTGGCATAATTGCCAAAGAATGTATTAAGAGGGTCAAAAGAGTATGAAAATTGGTTTTATATCACTTGGCTGTGCCAAGAATTTAGTCGACAGCGAATATATCTTAGGACTTTTAGAAAACGATTTAATCAAGATCGAAAGTGATCCTAGGAAGTGTGATGTCATTATCATTAATACCTGTGGTTTTATTTTGAGCGCCAAAAAAGAAGCGATCGATACAATCTTAGAGATGGCGGAATATAAAAATAAGGCCAATCTTAAGACGCTGATCGTAACAGGTTGCTTGGTCGAAAGATATCATGATGACCTTTTGCACTCTTTGCCTGAAGTCGATCGCTTTGTTAAGATCTCCGACTACAACAAACTGCCCGAGATCTTAAAAGAGCTACTAAAGATCGACATCCCCTATAAGTACAGCCAAAAGCGCCGTCTTATCTATAATAACGCGCATGCTTACCTCAAGATCGCGGAGGGCTGCAATAATCGCTGCGCCTATTGTGCGATTCCTTTGATCAGGCACGAACTTCGCTCGACCCCCATGGATCAAATACTGGCTGAGGCAAAAAGCTTAGTCAAAAAAGGGGTCAAAGAACTGGATGTCGTAGCTCAAGATACGACATCTTACGGCCTTGATTTTGATGGAACTAGTCATTTAGCAAAGCTATTGAGTGAACTAAATAAATTACCTTTTAAGTGGATCCGGCTTTTATATATGTACCCCGATGAGATCGACGATGGCCTTTTAAAGACGATGCGGTCACTTGATAAGGTCCTGCCTTATTTTGATATACCGATCCAATACGGCAATGATGAACTGTTGAAACTAATGAACCGGCGTGGATCGGTCGCTTTGATCAAAGAGCGCATTAATAAAATCCGCATTATGTTTGATGATGCCTTTATCAGGACGACAATGATCGTTGGTTTTCCCCATGAGACAAGACAGAGTTTTCAAGATACGCTTGACTTTGTTAAAGAGCTTGAGTTTGATGCCTTGGGAGCATTTACTTATTCAAAAGAAGAGGGGACAAAGGGTTATGAGATGGATCGTCAAGTTAGCCCAAGGACCGCTAAGAATCGTTTGGACCGTTTGATGGGATTGCAAAAAGATATCTTATTCAAGTTAAATCAGAAACATTTAAACAAGGTCTATGATGTGATCATCGATTCTTTTGATGGAACTTATTATCATGCTCGAACTTGGTTTATGGCCCCTGACGGCGTTGATTCTGAGGTCTTGATCAAAACTGGCCAAAAACTTGAGATAGGCAGTTTTTATCAGTGCCGTCTCATAAAATGTCAAGATTATGATTTTTTAGGCGATATTTTAGTCTAGCTCATGATATAATCAAAGTAAGAAGAGAGGGTTTAACAGCACAATCTAAAAAGAGGAGTCTATGCTTTTCTTTTATACATATAGTTCGAAAGGAGGAAAACATATGAAATTCGAAATATATGGAGATAATGTCACGATCACAGAAGGGATGCGGCATCGTATCGAAACTAAACTCTCATTTTTGAACAAGTACCTCTTGATTGATGAGAATACAACGGCTCGGGTTGTGGCTAAAGTATATCCAAATGCTCAAAAAGTCGAGATCACGATACCATCTAAAGTCGGGATCTTAAGGGCAGAGGTCATCCATGAAGATTTCTATGCTGCTGTGGACCTAGCTATTGATAAACTCGAAGACCAGATCAGACGACAAAAGACGCGCTTATCAAGACGACATAAAGAGTCATTAGCGCAAAATTTTGTCGATGTTGTAGAAAATGAACAAGAAGAGTCGGAAGTGCTGGTACGCACAAAAGAAATTGCTGCGGAAGAAATGACTTTAGATGAAGCGATCATGCGCATGGAGATGTTGTCGCACTCTTTCTTTATTTACCATGATGTCGATGCCGATAAGATGGCAGTTGTCTATAAGCGCCTTGATGGCAACTATGGTTTGATCGAGGTCGACGAAAAAATTTGATTCAAGCTCTTTCTCACCTACTAGAAAGGTGGGGATAAAGATGTTGATTTTAGATGACTTTCGTTGTATCCAGATTCTGTCATTAGCTTATCGCGATTTTTCAAAGATGATCGCTGATGACAGCAATGGCTTAGTTCGCAGAAGTCATTACCAGATCGAAAGTTTGTCCAGGATGATGGAAATGATGGAAAGCACCGTTTCTTTCTTAGATGATATGGAAAGAATTATCATCTATCATGAAGTCATTCTTGGAAAAAAGGGGAAATGGTATATGGAGTACTTTTCACCGACTGTCTATCGTCGTAAAAGGAAAAGCGCCTATCATGAGTACTTGCGCTTGCTACATCTTTAGAGCGAAGTAAGGGTCTTTGACCCTTTCTTTTAATTATTGAAGTAAAAAAGAAATAAGAGTAAAATACTCTTAGAGCAGATGTTATTTCTGCAAAAGGATTTTTAGATAAAGGAGTTAGAAAAAAATGTTAAAGGGAATTGCTGCATCAAGTGGAATTGCGATTGGAAGGGCTTACAAGCTTCAACAGCCAACCATCGTCTTAAGAGAAGACAAGGGTGATACCCAAGAGGAATTAGCGCTTTTTGAAAGAGCGATCACCAAAACGATCAGCGATATTGAAAAGGTAAAGGCCAGAGCAGCTGTCAGTTTGTCGGAAGATGAACTTGCAATCTTTGATGCACATCTCATGATGGCAAATGATCCTGAGCTCAAAGCCCAGATCGAAGATGCGATTAAGAATGGCGAAAATGCTGACAGGGCTACCAAGTCTGTTTCGGATAATATGATCGCGATGTTTGAAGGGATGGGCAACGAATATTTTAAAGAAAGAGCGGCCGATGTCAAAGATGTCAGCTATCGCTTGCTTTGCAATATCCTAGGGTTGACGATTCCCGATCTTGGCGCGATCGATGAAGAGGTCATCGTTGTTGCCGAAGACCTTACTCCTAGTGATACCGCTCAGCTCAACAAGCAGTATTGTTTAGGTTTTGCCACGCAAATCGGCGGTCGTACCTCACATTCTGCAATCATGGCCAGATCTTTAGAGATTCCGGCTATCGTTGGCGTTAAGGGAATCATGGATGAAGTAAAAGACGGCGATCTTTTGATTCTTGATGCTCTTGATGGCAAAGTTATCCTTGGACCAAGCGATGATGAAGTAAAAGAATATAGCGCTAAGCGTGAAACTTTCTTAAAGGATCGCGAGGCGTTGAAGGTCTTAGTCGATCAAAAGACTGTTACGGTCGATGGGCATGAAGTTGATATCGCCGGCAATATCGGTACTCCTAAAGATGTTGAAGGTGTTTTGAATAACGGCGGAGAGGCTGTTGGTTTGTATCGCACAGAATTCTTATATATGGATTCTGAAAATGACTTCCCATCCGAAGATGAGCAATTTGAAGCATATAAGGCTGTCTTAGAGGGCATGAAAGGTAAGAAGGTCGTAGTAAGGACCTTAGATATCGGTGGCGATAAACGTCTTAAATATTTCACTTTCCCTGAAGAAATGAATCCCTTCTTAGGCTATCGCGCCATCCGCCTTTGCCTTGACCGCAAGGATATTTTCCGCGCCCAGCTTAGAGCTTTACTTCGTGCTTCGGTCTATGGAAAATTGGCCATTATGTTCCCAATGATCGCAACAATCAATGAATTCAAAGAAGCTAAAGGGGTCTTTGAAGAAGAGAAGGCTAAACTTATAAGCGAAGGTGTTAAGGTCTCTGATGAAATTGAAGTCGGTATGATGGTCGAAATTCCCTCTAGCGCTGTCTTGGCGGATAAATTTGCGGAATATGCAGACTTCTTCTCGATCGGTACTAATGACTTAATTCAATATTCGATGGCTGCCGATCGGATGAGTGAAAAGGTCTCATATTTGTATCAACCTTTGAATCCATCACTTTTACGCCTAATTAAGATGGCGATCGATGGCGCCCACAAACACGGCAAGTGGTGTGGTATGTGTGGCGAGATGGCGGGCGATACTTTAGCTGCACCAGTACTTTTAGGATTAGGTCTTGATGAATTCTCGATGAGCGCAACTTCGATCTTGCCAGCCAGAAAGATGGTCAATTCTCTTTCCAAAAAAGAAATGGAAGAATTAGCTAATGAGGCCTTAGAAAAAGAGACGATGGAAGAAGTCGTTGAACTTGTCAAAGCACGTTTGGCCTAGCTTAATTCAATAATAATTGTTTTAAATGATAGTACGGATTTCAGGTCCGTACTATTTTTATCAGATCTGCGCTTGATGATTTGCGCATCATTCTATTTTTTTGTATAATGCTATAGTTAAAAAAGAGGTGAAATAAATGGGAAGAGCACATGAAGTGCGTGCAGCGTCAATGGCGAAGACAGCTGCTATGAAATCAAAACTTTATTCAAGATATGGAAAGGAATTATATATCGCCGCTAAAAGCGGGGTTCCTGATCCCGAGATGAATCTAACCCTTAAAAGAAAGATCGCTGAGGCTAAGGCGAATCAAGTGCCTGCCGATGTCATCAAAAGAGCGATCGAAAAAGCGAAGGGCGGTTCAACTGAAAATTATGACTCTTTGCGCTACGAGGGTATCGGACCCAGCGGCGCAACAATTATTATCGATTGTCTGACAGATAATTCTAATCGTACTGTGGCTGCGATGAATCAATGCTTCAATAAGGCGCATTGCAAATTGGGCGTAAAGGGTTCAGTTTCTTTCAACTATGATAATCTAGCTGTCTTATCGTTTCCTTATGATGATGAAGATAAGATGCTGGAGGAATTGATCACAAATGATGTCAATGTTTCCGATATCGAAAGTGAAGATGGGATCATGACCGTCTATACTGATCCAAGCGATCTTCATAAAGCACAAGAATGTATTGAAGCGATGATACCAAATGTTGAATTTAGTGTCTGTGCAATCAAGATGCTGCCGCATGAATACGTCAAATTAGAAGATCCCCAGGAAAGAGAATTATGGGATCGCTTATTACGTCTTTTAAATGATGTCGAGGATGTTCAAGAGATTTTCCATAATGTGATTGAGGAATAATTCTAATAATGGAAATAAAAACAATCGAACCATTGATCTATGAGAATTATTTAGAAGAGTTCCCTGAGCGCAATTTCCTGCAGTCGTCCTATCAAGGCCATAAAATGAGTCTTGACCATTCGAAGGTCATTTATCTAGCAGCCTATGATGGAGCTGAAATGTTTTCTGCGGCAATGATCTGCGTTAGAAGCTTGTTACGCATTTTCACTTATGCCTACGCTCCAAGAGGTATCCTTTTTAAGAGCGAAGATCATGAAAAGATAAAGGCTTTTTATGATAGCTTAAAAAAGTATCTCAACATTAATTATCGTTGTGTATATCTTGTGGTTGATCCCTACATCGAATTAAGACAAAGAGATAAAGATGGCAATATTGTCGCAAACGGGCGTAACAGCAATGATTATCTCAAAGCGATGCAGGACTATGGTTTTATCCATGAAAAGCTGAATTTTGGTTATGACTTCATCCATCAATGTCGTTTCATGTCCGTGCTTGATCTCAAAGACCAAGACCGTGCATCGCTTATGAAAAACATGGATGCCCAAACTAGGCAGAATGTTAAAAATGCCCTTAAAAACAATGTCAAGATCCGCTATTTAAAAAAAGAAGAATTAAGCCTTCTTTCCGAAATGGTCCATAACACAGGAGAGCGTCGCCATTTCCAAAGCTTTAAACTTGATTACTATGAAAAAATGTATGACAGCTATGGCGATAAAGTTAGAGCTTATTATGCTTATCTTGATATTAATGAATACTTGGATCGTTTAAGTCACGATTACCAGCAAGAAGAGACAGCGATCCTTGAAAACGAGGAAAAGCTCAAAGAGAATCCGCATTCTAAAAATGCTGTGAGCCGCTTGAAGGTTGCCCGCTCCAATTTAGCTGCCCTGACTAAACGTTTAGACGAAGCTAAGATCCTCAAGGAAAAGTATGGCGATGAACTTGGCTTGGCCAGCGCCTTATTTATCTTTTACGGACAAGAGGTCATCTACTTGACCAGCGGTTCAAATAATGAATATAAAAAGTTTAAGGGACCATATGCGCTTCAGTGGTATATGATTCAGAAAGCCTTGGATGAAGGATTCCGTTTTTATAACTTTTATGGCATTAGCGGATATTTTAATGAGGGCGAAGAAGGTTATGGGGTCTTTAATTTTAAACGAGGCTTTAATGCCACTGTTGTAGAGTTGGTCGGGGTCTTCAAGCTTCCGATCAAACCCTTTATCTATCGCTTGTTTACGATAAAGAAACGGTTTTTAAAATATTAGATCAATTTTGTGGGATGCCTTAAACGGCATCCTTTTTTATGCCAGATAAACATGGCGCTTATATAGACCGCTATAGTAGTAGATCATAAAGACTAACGCGGTAATAAGCCAAGAGATCGGATAGATACTAAAGACCATTCCTAGACTCAGATCCTGCAAGATCAAGACCCACACCAGACGGATAATGATGATTCCGATCAGGGTGATGATCGTGGGGATCAGCGTGTTTCCCATACCCCTTAAAGCACCTGCAATAATTTCAACAGGTACATAAGTAAACCAGAAGGGGGCGATCCACATAATAATCTCTTGTCCGATCTTGATGACTTCTTGATCTGAATTGAAGATCGCTAGAAGATTTGGGGCAAAAAGACACATTATTAATGACATTAACATAGAGACAGCGATTGCTAAAAGCAGCCAGCGATTAACACCTTTTTTAACACGATCCATTTTTTTGGCACCGAAATTTTGTCCGACAAAAGTTGTTATAGAAATATTAAAGGCTTGTAGGGCCATCCAGAAGATCGCATCGATCTTGCCATAGGCAGTATTGGCGGCAATGACATCGACCCCAAAAGAATTGATGCGCCAGGCGATTAAAAGGTTTGAGATTGAATATAGGACTGATTCAATGGCAGCCGGCAGCCCGATCTTAAAGATCTCCTTAACGATTTTCAGATCAAAAGAGAGCTTTTTAAAGGAGAAGTGCAAGGCGCCCTCGCTTTTGATCAGAGCCAGAATTACTAAAATTGTCGAGACCAGCTGGGCGATGACCGTAGCGATCGCGGCCCCTTTAATTCCCATATGAAACACATAGACAAACAAGATATCTAAAACAATATTGACAATACAAGAGATGATCAAAAAATAAAGCGGTCTTTTTGAATCGCCGATTGCTCTTAGGATGGCGCAGCCCATATTGTAAAGAAGCACAATGGTCATGCCAATGAAATAGATATAGATATATTCTAAAGACAGGTCTAAGATCTCAAGTGGCACATTTAATAAGATTAAAGAGTCCCGTGCCGTCAGCATCCCGACGATCGTTAAGATAATGCCTAAGATGGTCGCCAGTGAAATGGATGTATGGACCGTTTTATTGATCGATTCATAGTCGTTAGAACCATAGTATTGCGAAATAAGGACTGTTGCTCCAGCGCTTAACCCGATAAAGAAGCCAATATATAAGTTTAAATAGGTCGACGTCGTACCACCGACAGCGGCCAAAGCCTCTTTTCCTAAGAAATTTCCGACAATGAGGGCATCGGCGGTGTTATATAGTTGTTGAAAAAAGGTACCGATCAAAATTGGAAAAAAGAACCACAGGAGCGGTTTGATGATCGAACCTTGGGTGATGTTGTTAGAAAGAGTCATAGGTCCTCCTTTTTATAAACGTTACTCATTATATTAAGCTGATATTTAAAAATCAATCTAAAAGGCTGAACTGAAAACTTAAATTCCACTTCAAAGGCAGCTAGATAATAGTTGAGCTTAATCTTACAAATATGAGTGATTCTATTTATCTAACTGTCTTTTTATGTATTAAAGATCGTGTATATGC
>CALVCF010000075.1 GCA_944325935.1 uncultured Erysipelotrichaceae bacterium
TAAACGCAAACATTTTCAAAAAAAAGGGCCTTTAAGCCCTAAAATAAGTAATGATCAAGAAATTCATCGATCCTTTTGAAATAGCTTTCATAAAGGAAATTATAGGCATGGACATTAGAATCGATGATAAACAGTTCCTTAAGTCCTTCACTCATATTGAAAAGATCTTGCGAATTGCTCAAAGGAATGATGGGATCATCTTTGGCATGGATGAATAAAGTGGGAGTATGATTTAATTTAACCGCTTCAACAAGTTCCATCTCCGTCAGATCAAATCCTAATAGTTCTTGTACATAATGATTCAAGGCCGGCGTCAAAAGACTGGTCTTAGCTCTTTTTTCTAGCAGACCTTTAAGCGAACTATAAGGACCATCGACGATCGCAAAGTGCACTCTTGGATCTAATTTGTAACTGAGGGTCTTTAAGACGGTGCTGGCCCCCATGCTGACGCCATATAGCCCAATATCATTTACAGTCTCTTTTAATAGATAGTCGATCCACCCGACAAGGTCCAAAGACTCCTTAAAGCCAAAGGTACAGATCTCCCCTGCACTTTCGCCCCAGCCACGCGCATCGATCATCAAAAGATTATATCCGCGCCTTGCTAGGTCATGAGCAGCGCATAAAAGACTTAAGGCATCACTGTTATAACCGTGGACCATGATGATATAGGGGCGCTTGGCATCATTTTCGATCTGATATGCATTCAATTCAAGCCCGTCGAAAGATGTAATACTTGCTTTTTTGAACCGGCTTTTTTTAAACCATGAAATATCATCTTCGACCCTTGCAAGATAAAGACCTAAAACTTCCTCATTAGGCAAAAGATCTTCGATCTTGGTATTCTGATAGCTGTGATCGATATAGGCCATTTTTTGGATCAAGGATTTGGCACGGTAGAGATAGGCACCGGAGCCTAATGCGGCCAAGCCTAAAAGGGCGGCTGTTTTTTTGACTTTTGACATTAGCTTAACTCCTTTAGCTTATCCATGATCGTTTGATAAGAAGCTTCATATTTTAATAGTTTCGCTTTTTCTTCTTCCACCTTAAAAGCAGGTGCCTTTTTTAAGAAATTTTCATTGCCTAAGATATTCTTAGAACGCTTGATCTCATTTTCATAATGTTTTAAGTCTTCTCTTAGTTTTTTAAGAGTCTCTTCTTTGTCGCTGACTTCAGACATCATTAACTCTAAGCGGCCACAAGAAAGCGGCAAGACCATTGTTTCGCCTTCGAGCTTTTCGACAAAATCCAGCTTGATCATCTTTTTCAAGATCGCACAACAGGTATCATCCATCCTGTCTGCATCTTTTAAACAGGCGTGCAAGACTAAAGAAGGCTTAAGATCGTTCGAACTCTTGAGTTCTCGAATCTTCTTGATGATCTCGATCATCGCCTCTGCTTGTTTGACCTTTGCTTCATCGATCTGTTCAAAGATTTCAGGCCACTTAGCTGTATTGACCGAATCATCTTGAGTATGAATTTCTTCATAGATCTCTTCTGCAATAAATGGCACGAAAGGATTTAAAAGCCTGGTTACAGCTTCCAAGATATAGATGAGGATGTCACTGGTGGCCTTTTTAGCCTTTTCATCATCCCCGTTTAAGATCGGTTTAGCAAACTCGATATAATTTGAACAAAAATCATTCCAAATGAAATCGATGAGCTCATTGCCGGCAATCGCAAATTCATAACGGTCAAGATTCTTCTCGCTTTGTTTGATAATGTAGTTCAATCGCGATAAGATCCAATGATCGACCTTTGAATAAGGTTGGATATCATCATTGAAGTCCCCTGTCTTATGCATCAAAACAAAGCGTGCAGCATTATAGAACTTGTTAAGGAAATTCCAAGCAGCATCGATCTTAGTTTTGGAAAAGTTAAAGTCTAGACCAGGCGTCGAATTGGTTAAAAGGAATAGTCTTAAGGCATCGCAGCCATATTCATCTATAACTTCGATCGGGTCGATCCCATTGCCCAAGGATTTTGACATCTTGCGCCCCTTTTCATCACGGATTAGTCCATGGATCAGGCAATCCTTAAATGGCACATCATTCAAAAAGTGACGAGCGCTAAAAGCCATCCGGGCAACCCAGAAGAAGATGATATCATAGCCTGTAACCATGCATGATGTAGGGAAGTAGCGTTTTAGATCAGGACTGTCTTGAGGCCATCCCAAGGTTGAAAAAGGCCACAAGGCACTGGAGAACCAGGTATCCAAGACGTCTTCATCTTGAACATAATTATCAATATCTTCAGGAGCTTCTTCTTCACAATAGATCGCCCCGCTTTCCTTATGATACCAAACAGGTATGCGGTGGCCCCACCAAAGTTGGCGTGAGATACACCAATCCTCGATATTTTCAAGCCATTGAAGGAAAGTTTTCTCAAAACGCGAAGGATAAAAATTAATCTTAGTTGAAGGATCTTCTTGCGCCTTGATGACGGCCTCAGCCAAAGGCTTCATCTTGACAAACCACTGCTTAGACAAATAGGGCTCGACCATAACCCCTGTTCTTTCGGAATGACCGACACTGTGTGTGATCTCTTCGATCTTTACAAGATTGCCTTCGCTTTCGATTTTTTTACACAGAGCAGCACGACACTCAAAACGATCCATACCCGCAAATTCCTGGGCCAGTTCATTCATTGTGGCATCCTCATTCATGCAGATCTTCATGGGAAGATGATGACGCTTAGCGATCTCGTAGTCGTTTGGGTCATGGGCTGGCGTACATTTCATAGCGCCTGTTCCAAATTCTATATCAATATACTCATCAGCGATGAGAGGTAACTTCTCGCCATTGCAAGGATTGATGCAATACCCTCCAATCAAGTGTTTGTAGCGTTCATCATCGGGGTGGACGACGACACAGACATCACCAAACATCGTCTCCGGACGGGTTGTAGCAACCACAAAAGACTCGTTGGAATCAACGACCTGATACTTAAAATAATACATTGCCCCTTTGACATCCTTATGAATGACCTCAATGTTGCTTAAAGCAGTTTTAGCCTTAGGGTCCCAATTGATGATGCGGTAGTCTTGATAGATGAGGCCCTCTTTATAATAGGTTACGAAAACTTTCGCAACAGCTTTGGAAAGACCTTCATCCAAAGTAAAGCGCTCCTTGCGGTAATCAACGGAGATCCCAAGCTTTTTCCACTGTTCGTGGATGAAATTGGCATATTCATCTTTCCATTCCCATGCCCTTTTTAAAAATGCTTCACGTCCGATATCAAAACGGGAGATACCCTCTTTCTTTAATCTTTCATCGACCTTGGCCTGAGTCGCGATCCCGGCATGATCCATGCCCGGTACCCATAGAACATCCTTGCCTTTTAAGCGCATATAGCGGCAAATCAGATCTTGGTTGGTATTGTCCATCGCATGACCTAAATGCAATTTGCCGGTGACATTGGGCGGAGGGATGACGATGCAATAAGCATCCTTGCTCATGTCGCCGCTTTCAAAATAGCCTTTTTTGATCCACTTATCATACTTACCAGCTTCCACCTTTTTGGCTTCGTACTTTGCTTCCAACGTTTTTTCCTCCTTTAAAATATAAAAGTCGCCCCTAAGGACGACTGAACGACGTGTTACCACCTTATTTTATAGTCATATGACTACCTTGATTTCTTAACGCGAAATAACGGAAAGGATCTACTTGTTTCAACCCTTCAGCTTCAAGAGGACTCATCATCTGACCTTTACGGATCTTCTCACAGCTTTTAAAGATCTCTCTTTTTGTCACAAGGCCAGTCTTTTTTCTTGTCTTAGCTTTGAAAGTATTATACAAAAATCCTTTCGCTTATTGCAAGCCGAGTTTAGCAAAGATCGAAGCTTGAACTTTATCAAGCGGTTTCTTTTTTAAAGATGAAAAAGCAATCACATCATCATAACTCAGCTTAAAGGCCTCGGCGATCAAACGGGCGTTTTTGACCTTTGCGCTTTGATTTACCTTATCAGCCTTGTTGGCGATAACTAAGATCTCAAGTCCCTTATGCCTGGCTACTTCAATCATCGCCTGGTCATCATCATTGGGCAGTCTGCGAATGTCGATTACTAAGACCAAAAGTTTTAGACAACTGCGCTTAGCGAAATACTCTTCCATCATGTCCCCGAATTTAACAAGCTCGCTTTTAGAGATCTTAGCATAGCCATAGCCTGGCACATCGGCCAAAGTATAGCGATCATCGACACTGAAGAAATTTAAAAGTCGCGTCTTGCCTGGGGTCTTGCCGACATAGGCAATCTTTTGATTGAAAAGGGCATTGATAAAACTCGATTTGCCCGCATTGGAGCGGCCGCAGACGACAAGTTCCAGATCCGAATCTGGATATTCACAAGCCTTGGTGGCAGCCTTCAGATATTTGATCATTGTTTGATGAGGGCATGCCTTAAAACGGCATCGACGTTATCAACAGGGATGAATTTTATTTCATCCTTGACGCTATCGGGCACTTCGGCCAGATCTTTCTTGTTGTTTTTGGGGAAGATGATCTTGGATATACCGGCACGATGCGCCGCTAAGGACTTCTCTTTTAAACCGCCGATCGCTAAGACATTGCCTCTTAAGGTCACTTCACCCGTCATCGCCAAATCGGCAAAGACTGGGGTATTGGTGATTGCGGAAACGATCGCGGTAGTCAGAGTCACTCCGGCACTTGGACCATCCTTGGGGACAGCTCCTTCTGGTACGTGAATGTGGATATCATGGGTTTCAAAGAATTTAGGATCGATATGATACTTTTTGGCATTGGCCTTGATATAGTCAAGCGCAATCCTAGTCGATTCTTTCATGACATCACCCAATTGGCCGGTGACAATAAACTTGCCGTTTCCTTCAAAATAGTTTACTTCGATCGATAAAATATCGCCACCAAAGCTGGTGTAGGCCAAACCGGTGACCACCCCGACCTGATTCTCTTTTTCTTTCGCCCCATATTCAAACATGGGCGCTCCCAGCCATTCATTGATCAATTTTTTATTGATACTGACCTTCTTTTTGCCTTCCGCCAAGATCGCTAAAACGCTCTTGCGGCACAATGATCCAATCACTCTTTCTAATTGTCTCACTCCTGCTTCACGGGTATAATGGCGGATAAGATACATGATCATCTCATCGCTCAAAACAAACTGCGTGGCTTTTAGACCGTTTGCCGCCAGTTGTTTTCTTACAAGATGGCGCTTGGCGATCTCAACCTTTTCTAGTTCAGTATAAGAACTCAAATTAATAATCTCTAAACGGTCTTTTAAAGCTGCTGGTATGTTTTCAATATAATTGGCCGTCGCAATAAATAAAACGTCGCTAAGATCATAAGGCTCTTCGAGATAGTGATCCGAGAAGCTGCTGTTTTGTTCAGGGTCGAGCACTTCTAGCATCGCACTTGACGGGTCGCCCTTATAGTCGGAAGCCATCTTATCGATCTCATCGATCAAAAAGACCGGATTGATTACCTCAGCCTTTTTCATACCTTGAATGATACGGCCCGGCAAAGCTCCAAGATAGGTCCTTCGATGTCCTCTGATCTCAGCTTCATCTCTAACACCACCCAAGGAAATCTTGACAAATTTACGATCCAGAGCCCGGGCAACCGATTTAGCTAGCGAAGTCTTCCCGACACCTGGCGGACCGACAAGACAGATAATCGGACTTTTTAAAGACTTAGTCATCTGTTTGACAGCCAGATATTCTAAGATCCGTTCCTTGATCTTATCAAGACCAAAGTGGTCCTCATCGAGAATCTTCTTTGCCTCATTTAGATCGTCGTTATCCTCGGTTTTTTGATACCAGGGCGTCTTCAATAGCCAATCCAAATAAGTTCTTATGACCCCTGACTCGCCGCTGGCGGCAGGAAGCATTTCTAGTTTGGCCAGCTCATCTAAAGCTTTAGCCTTGACATGTTCGGGGTAGGGATTATTCTCGATCTGATTGCGCAATTCATCAGTATCACTAAAACCATGCCCTTCATTAAGCTCCTCTTTGATCGCGCGCATCTTTTCCCTTAAGAAATAATCACGCTGGTTATCTTCTAAAGAAGAGCGCACCTTATCGTCGATCTCCTTTTCGATATGATCGGCCTCGATCTGCTTTTTCATGAATTCTAAAGTCATCTTAAGACGTTCAATGATCGTAGTCTCTTCCAAGAATCGCTCTTTATCACGATAATCGAACAAGAAGACCTGGGCATAGTAATCCGTCAATTCACCAGCACTTAAACCGCTGCGCAGATTTTTAAAAAGCTCGACATTCATACCGGGATTGATATGATTTTTGATCTTTTCAAAGTTGACTAAGACCTTGGCGATCAGCTCTTTTAAAAGTGTCTCGTCATCATAATTATCATTTAAAACTTGAACTTCAGCACTCTTGACACCTTCATGCATCATGAAGTTTAGTGCTTTCGCTCTGGCAACTCCCACTAATCCAACGCGGATATAGTTATCCTTTTTGCGATAACGTTGGATCTTGCAAAGAGTTCCATAGTCATAGAGATCCTCCGGTTTGGGATCTTCGGTCTCTAATAGTTTTTGAGAGACGACATAAATATAGGAATTGTGGTCATTGGCAAGCTGACATGCGTCAATACTTTCCTTACGACCTACATCGATATTTACTTCTTGCGATGGGAAAACGATAACTCCCCTGGTGCATAAGATCGGAATTAAGTATCTATCACTCAAAATAGTTACCTCCTTTTTTTAAAAGACGCTTCATGCGTCTTTGTTTCAACTTAAGATTTTGCGATTTCTAAAGCCTTCTTCATCTTGATGTTTTGCTTCAGATCTCTTTCGGCAATATATTTTTTGATATCGTCAATGGGCATGTTGTAGTCCTTGGCAATCTCTTTATACTCTTTTTCAAGATCATTTGCGCTCACTTCGACCTTTTCTTCTTTAGCGATCGCCTCTAGGATCAAATTGATCTTGACGCGGCGTGAAGCTTCTTCGCGATAGTTGTTGCGCAAATCCTGTTCCCGTTGACCGGTCAGGGTGTAGAATTGTTCGACGCTGATCCCTTGATTCATTAAAGTATTTTTCATCTCATTGATCATATTCGTCACCTCATCCTCGACCATGACATCAGGGATATTGACTTCGGCATTTTCGTATAATTTATCAAAGATCTGTTTATTTAATTCGTTTTCATTTTCTCTTTTAAGACGATCAGCGATCTGCTTTTTTACATGATCTCTCAGTTCATCGACAGTCTTGACATCCTTATAGTCAAGATCTTCGACAAATTCTTCGTCAACTTCCGGAAGAACTTCTTTTTTGATCTCATGGACCTTTACTTCGAAGTTGACCTTTTGGCCTTTGAGCTCTTCTGCGTGGTAATCTTCAGGGAAAGTAACTTCGATCGTCTTTTCTTCTTCGGCTTTCATACCGATGAGTTGTTCTTCAAAACCGGGAATGAAAGTCTTTGATCCGATCTTTAAAGAATAGTTTTCAGCGCTGCCTCCTTCAAAAGCTTCGCCATCTTTCAAGCCTCTGTAGTCGATGACCACAATATCGCCATCTTCAACGCTGCCGTCTTCCTTGACCTCAAGCTCAGCCTTGCTCTTACGCAAGCGTTCGATCTCTTTTTCGATCTCTTCGTTTTTAACAACAGCGCGCTTGGCCTTTAAACCAAAGCCCTTGTATTGATTGAGTTTGACATCAGGCTTGACGGGGCAAGTGAATTTAAAGATCGCTTCGTTTTCATTTAGAGTATCAATATCAAAGCTGGCGCGATCAATAAGTTCGATCTCCTCGTGTTCTTTCAAGACCTGACGAAATTCTTCTTGAGCTACTTCTTCTGCAGCTTCAAGCAAAACAGATTGCGTATTCAAGTGCTGAGCAACCAAATGCTTAGGCGCTTGTCCTTGACGGAAACCACGGACCGTCACCTTCTTAGCTAATTTATTAAAAGCCTTGTTTTGCGCTTTTTTCCATACTTCTTCATCAACTTTGACGACGACCTCGACTTGTCCATCGCCTACTTTTTTTACTTCTGCCATAATAACCTCCTATCTATAGCCAAACAATTATAACAAACTTTATTTCTCATGACCACCAAAAAGCCTTAATTTATCACTATTTAAGCACTCTTTAGACCCTCAACAGCTTCCAAGAGAGCTTCCCTTTCTTTCAAGAGTATCTCGTTTTCTAAAAACGCTTCTTTTTCTTCCGGTTTTCCAAAACTTTCTAAAAGATAGACGATGATCGCTTTAGCATAAAAAAGTCCCTCTTCTTCCGAAACACTCAAGGGCAATTCACTAAAGATATAATTGCCCAAAAGCTCAACAGCCATCTTATACATGATAGGATCATCATTTTCTAACTTATCTTTAAGATAGGCCACTCCTTCTTTATAGGCATCAGAAAAGGCTACATTTTCCACATATTTAGGAATAAAAGTAATCTCTAGGCCCCTTTTTTTAATCGTTAATTCCTCGCCTATCTCCTGTTCGATCAAAAGAGCAACCAAAACGGTCTTGGCTTTTTCATCGCCATCAAAGACCAGGTAATCCCTGATCAAATCTAAATAATCACGCAAATTTAGCTTTTCTAGACTTTTGATCGCTAGAAACTGTTTATAGCTATCTCCCTTCAAGTAAACAGCGATCTCTTCGCTGCTCAATTCTCCTTCTCCTTTTTGCAGTGCCTTTTGAATGATTCTTTGTGATTCTCTTAATTCCTCTTCGAAATCCTTGGGCATATAAGGCATTTTAAGCTCTTCCGAAATGATCTCAAGAGCCTTGAAATAGTCCTTTTGCGCCATATACGCCCTTAGTTTAGCAAGGGTCGTCTCATAATAGTTTTCTTCCATGGCCCAATTATATGCAAAAATGTTATAATGGTCTATGTTATTTTTTAAAGGAGACTTTTATGAATCAGATCGGCTTTGACAATGAGAAATATATTCGTCTACAATCCGAAAATATCTTAAAACGGATCGCTAAGTTCAATCGTCTATATCTCGAATTTGGCGGTAAGCTCTTTGATGACCATCACGCCTCGAGGGTCTTGCCGGGTTTTGAGCCTGATTCCAAGATCAAGATGCTGCTCAACATTAAAGATCGTGTTGAAATGATGCTCGTGATAAATGCGGAGCACATTGAAAAAAATAAGGTCAGAGGGGATCTGGGGATCACCTATTATCAGGATCTGATGCGTCTTATCGATGCCTTTACAGAAGCGGGACTATATGTGGGCAGTGTCGTCATCACTCAATATGCTAAGCAGCCGGCTGCACAAAAGCTCAGAAGAAAGCTGGAACGCCTTAAGATCAAAGTCGCCTACCACTATCATATCGAAAACTATCCCAATGATATCGATCTCATCTTATCGCACGATGGTTATGGTTTAAATGAATACATTCAAAATGAACGCGATATTATCGTTGTCACCGCACCAGGACCAGGAAGTGGAAAGATGGCGACCTGTCTTTCGCAGATGTATCATGATAACTTGCACGGGATCAAATCAGGTTATGCCAAATTTGAGACCTTCCCCATTTGGAACCTGCCCCTAGATCATCCTCTCAATTTAGCCTACGAGGCGGCGACCGTCGACCTTTCGGATGTCAATATGATCGACCCTTTCCATCTCAAGACCTATGGCAAGATCGCTGTTAATTATAATCGTGATGTCGAGATCTTCCCTGTCTTAAACGACCTCTTAAAACAGATCAACGGCGTTTCTATCTATAATTCGCCAACGGATATGGGTGTCAACATGATCGGATTTTGCATCACTGATGACGAGATTTGTCAAAAGGCCGCCAAAGAAGAGATCATTAGACGCTACTATGAGGCGCTTGTTGAAATACGCAAGGAAGATACAAGCGATGAAGCCTCCAGCAAGCTTTTATTAATTATGAAAAAAGCTGGTATTACAATCGAAGATCGCAAGGTCTGCGAGGCCGCCTTGGCTAAAGCTGAATCTTCCAAGGGTCCTGCTGTCGCCATCGAACTGAGCGATGGAACGATCATTACCGGCAAGACTTCAAAACTTTTAGGAGCTTCCAGCGCAGCCTTGTTGAACGCCCTTAAAAAAATAGCTGGTCTGCCGGATATCAAACTGCTGTCTAGCAAGATCATCGAACCGATCCAGAAACTCAAAACCGAATATTTAGGCGGTCATAACCCGCGCCTTCATACCGACGAGGTCCTGGTAGCGCTGGCGATCGAGGGAGCGACGAGCGAGGTTTGCCAAATGGCAATGGAGGCTCTTAAAAAGCTTAAGGGATGTGAAGTCCACTCCACGGTCATCTTATCGGAAGTCGACATCAAAACATTAAAAAAGTTAGGCATGCACCTAACCATGGAGCCAGTCTACAGCACTAAACGTCTTTACCATAAGCGTTAAAGCGGCAGTATTTTTTTAGTTCAAAAGGACATTTTTCACATAAGGGCCTTTTAGCCTTGCACATATAACGACCCATGAAGATCATTTGATGATGGGTCTTTTTATATCGCTGCTTAGGAAACTTACGCTTGAGTTTTTCTTCGATCTTTAAGACGTCGTCCTGACTTTTGGCAAGGCCTAATCTTTTGGCGATACGCGAAACATGGGTATCGACCGCGAAATAAGCTTGATCATAATATTCACTCAAGACGACATTGGCGGTCTTATTGCCTACGCCTGGCAGTTGGACCAGTTCCCTTTTTTTATCGGGCACTCTCCCATCATATTTTTCACTTAAAACACGCGCCATCTCGATAAGATTTAAGGCCTTGTTGTGATAAAGACCGATCGAATGAATTATTCTTTCAACATCCGCCAATTCAGCCCTGGCTAAAGCCTTGGCATCCGGATATGCCTGAAATAAGAGCGGAGTCACAAGGTTTACCCTTTCATCAGTTGTTTGTGCACTTAACATGACAGCGCAAAGAAGTTCAAAGTCATTTTGATAGTTCAATTCACAATGTGCATCAGGAAACAGGCTGTCCAAAGCCTTGATGATATCAAAGATTTTAGGATTCATGATCGATGATGTACCTTTCGACATAATTGAGATTGAGCTTATTATAGCCCTGGGCCGCTCTTAAGGCGACGATCATGGCATCCTGTCCGTAAATCTTGCTTAAAGAAGAAATCTTAGCCATCTCATTGGGGCTGAGCGGTCTTTTGAAGGCATCCTCGTATAAGGCGTAGAGATCCTCATCCTTTTTGGAATTGAGATCCTGTTCGTTAAAATCAAAAAGCGGCGTTAAATCAAAATCCATTCCCTGCTCTTTAAGGGTAATATTGAGATAACCCTTTTGTTTCAGTTTAAACAAGAGCTTATCTAATTCGTCTTGACTGGTATCAAGTTTATTGATCAAAGTTTCATAAGTAATGTTCAAGCCTTTGTCTTTCATAAAGGTCAGTATAAGACAAAGCACCGTCTCACCATAGCTCAAATTAAGATATTCCAAATGATCCAAGATCCAGGCTACCTTGTCGTTGTAATTGCTTTCATACCATTTCATAGCTTTACCTCTTCGATCAGATCCATGCATAACCTGGCACTGTTTAAACAAGCCTTGTCCAAATTGAAATCGTAGTCCTTTTCACTATCTTCTAAAATGACGACATCAGAGATCGAGCGGGCGATAATAAAGGGACAATTGTATGATGCGGCAACATGGGCGATGGCGGTCGATTCCATATCGCAGACCTTGGCTTTGGGAAAATCGGCTAATATTTTTTCGTATTGATCTTGACGATAGACAAAGGAATCCCCACTGACAAAGGGCACAATATTGATCATAGGATTCTTTCTATGCTTTTTCAAAAGCTCTTGATCGCATTTAAAGACATAATGATAGCTGGGGTCAAAACCTTTAGGCCAATCAAAGACATCAAGATCGTGATAGGCCAAGATATCAGCGATAACTAGTGAGCCAGGCGTGATATTTGGATCCAAGGAGCCCGCACAACCGATATTAAAAAGAAAATCGATCTTAAAACGTTCTAAAAGCTTGGTAGCCCCCAAGGCGGCTTGGACCTTGCCGATACCCGACTTTGTCAAGATGATGTCCTTATCAGCTAAGCTTCCGATATAATAAAGATCATTTTGGATCACCTTTTCTTGAAAAGATGTCATCACTTCCTTAAAAGCTTTTACTTCTTCATCCATCGCTGCAATGATACCGATCATATCTTCTCTCCTATCATCAATACTTTCTCATCCTTGATAAAATCTTTGATCACCCTGACTTTAAACCCGGCTTTTTTTAATAAGTTCTCGATCGTTTCGATTTGATAGACAAACTGATGATGGTCTTCCCTTAATTCATAAGAATTGTTCATAAAACTAAAGTGCTCGTATAATTCCATATTCACTTCATCTGCTTCGATCGTAAAGATATAGGGTGTATCTAAAACTTCGCCCTCTTCAATATAAGGCTCTTTAAACTCCTCTAAACGCTTTAAATCATGCATATCAAAAAAGAGATAGCCTTTGTTTAAAGCTTTGTAACAAGAATCCAAAAAACTTTTAAACTCAATAAGATCTAGATAATTGACACTGTCACAAACGCAGGTAATAATATCAAATTTGCGATCTAAATCAAAGTTCCGCATATCCAGGATTTCATAGGAACCTGTAAAATTCTTTTTAGCAACTTCTTTCATCGCTTGGGAGATGTCGCTGGCTAATACCTCATAGCCCTCAATGGTCATTAGTCTTGCAAAAACCGCCGAACCCGAGGCCAAATCAAGGACCTTATGGCCTTTTGTATACTTTTTCAAGGCCTTGATCCAGACCTTAAAACCCTCTTCATCTCCTAAAAGGGCATCGTAATAATGCGCTAGAATACTATAGGGAGCTAGATGCTTTCGATCTTCAGGTCGCCCCATAATTTCTCCAAATTATAATTAGCTCTTTCTTCTTCTATGAAGACATGTACGATGACATCTTTAAGATCCACTAGGCCCCAGGCGGAATCGCTTGGATAATCGATACGTTTAACATCCATCAACAGTTCGCTTGCCTTATCAGCCACATCATCCAAAAGAGAATTGATATGACGCATATTGCGGCCGGTTGCCAGGATAAAATAATCAAAGATACTGGAAGTAGAGACAAAATCGATGATCTTGACATCCTCCGCCAATTTTTCATCGAGGTATTTCGCTAATATCTTCGCCTTCTCATATGTTTCCATGTTTCGCTAAATACTCCTTCACATCTAACTTTAAAGCTGCAAAACCTTGATATAGATCTTTAAAGGCCAAATCTAAGATCCCATCATCGATCTTTCTTAAAGGTTCTCTTTTATCTGCAATATAGATGATCATCGCCAGTTTGGCTCGGCTTTCACCATCACTATGATGATAGATCGCATTTAAGACCGCCTGGTCGTATAGATGCAGATGCTCTTTCAGATAATAATAGGCGGTATAGCTATGCCATATAGCTTTGGGATACTCTAATTTATCTTCATCATAATATTTTAAATAGCTGATAGCTTCTTCTTCACTCAAATATTTGGTCACATCATGTAATAAACCAGCTAAATAAGCTTTTTTGGGATCGACATGATGTTTAACTGCTAAATCACGGGCAAGTCCAGCTACACTTAAAGAATGCTCATAGCGCTCCTTTTTAAGTATTTTCTTTAAACCTTCTTTTAGAAGATCTGGCTCTTGCCAATACACCAAGCGCTCCTTAGGTTCCAGCTTATAAAAATCTGCCAGGATCATGGGAGTTTGATCAGCCTTTCTTTGGAGGGACGATATAAGATGATCACCCGACCAATAATTTCTACAATATCGCTATTTGTCGCATGCGAAAGATCAAGGGCTACTTCTTTAATCGGATCAGAACATGTTTTTAAGACAGTGATCTTCATGATCTCGTGGACTTTCAGATAGTTATCAACCGTCTTTACAAGATTGGCAGATAGCCCTTCTTTGCCAATTTGCAGGATCGCCTTTTCCCTATTCATGAGTGCGCGTAAAAATCTCTTTTGTTTACCATTTAGCATCTATAACACCGCCCTTCTTATAGTATATGCAATCTGGGGATCTAAATACAGATAAGCTTCTTTGATATTATGAAAAGCTATAACACCGATCCCATCGATCACCAGCTCGCATTGATTAAATATTTGTATTTTTTGGCTTTTCAATTCTTTTTTAAAATGGAATTCTGCTAAATGCCTCTCATAATAATTTTGGGCCTGTAACTTTTTTGTGCGATGCACTTTTAATGACGGACTTAAATAAAAAACTAAGGAAGCTCTTTCTTGGGTCGTGACATCAAGTCTTAAAAGACCGTCAATAAAATAGCTTTGCGCACCGACTAATTGAAAGACTTGTGGCCGTACTTCTTTTTGCATGCTAAGCAGTTTTAAAAATTCATCTTCAACATATAAGAGCGCACTGTTTTGGTCGATGATACCTGGGGTATCGATCAAAGTCAGCTCATCTATTCTAATTTCATTTTCAGCTAAGGTGGTCCCCAAAAACGGAGCTGTTGTCAAGGTGTTTTGCCCGCTTAATTCATTGATTAGGGTGCTTTTGCCAACACTGACCATACCGCAAAGCATGACTTCTTTGATTTCATTTTCTTTTAGATAAGTTAAAAAGACTTCCTTGAAATCTTGACCCTTCGTCTTCAAGAAGATTTCTAGGATCTCAATTTCATCAAGCTTTGTCACTAACTCCTTTAAATATGATAAAAGGCGCTTATAGCTCGTATTTGCAGGCAAAGTATCGACTTTGGTCAAGATGATCATGACTCTTTTTCCTTTTAGCGCCCTGCATAGTGCGCTCTTGAATAAGAAATCAACTTGCCAGATATCCACTAACAAAGCGATCGTCGCCGAGCTCTTTTTGATGAGCGCAAGGATCTCTTCCTGACTTAAGGCTTCTGCGCCCTTAGACCATCTGCCGTAATGAATGAGTTTGAAACAGCGCTCGCAATATATTTGATCTTCCTTAGGACTATAGCCAAGACCCTTAGGATCGACGCTTTGCAGAATACTGCCGCAACCAACACACTTTCTCATAAACCTAACCTTCTAAAGATCTTCCTTTCAAAATAACGATTAAATCTCGTACTAAGCGAATCCTTTTTAACTAAGGGTTTAGTATAAATACTAAAGATATGCATGCGCTTAGAACCCAAGACATCCGTCAATAATTGATCGCCAATGCTGATGCATTTTTCCAGCTTGACCCCTAATAATTTCTGAGCTCTTAAATAACCGATAGGCGTTGGCTTTAAGGCGTAACATAAATAAGGGATGGCCGTTCCTTTGACATAGTCACCCACCCTTTGCGGGGAATTGTTAGAAAAGATCAAGACCTTAAAACCGGCTTTTTCAAACTTTTCAATGAGCTTTTGGGTCTTTTCGTCGATCTTTTTGACATAGTATGGAGCCAGGGTATTGTCAAGATCTAAAAGGATCGCCTGATAGCCCTGTTTTTTAAATTCCAGAAGATCTAAATCTTCTAATCGATCCAAGATAAGATCGGGTTTAAATAATTTCGCTAATAAACTCATGCCTGCTCCTTAAAAAAGTGTAAAGGTTTCTACTTCGTTTTCGTCCTTGACCTCAAAGTCCTTGATGAGGACCTCCTCGATACTTTTATCTTGATCAAAGAATCCTTTGGCCTCTTCAAGTTTGAAAGGTGAAGACCAGCCCTGTTCAAGACCCAAGTAATTGAGCTCTTTAAGCTCAAAACATATATCATCTTTAGCCATGATATTTAGACTTTGATTTCCTCTTTTAACCGCGCTATCTAAGACATAGACCGCTTTAGTCTTAGGCATCTTGGCCAGGCGGATCCCTTTGACAGCACGATTAGTCTTAGGCAGTTCGCCTAGATGCATACGTTTTAATTGTCCTGCATCATTTAATAAAACCAAGGTATCTTCATCATCAATGATGTTTGCACTAGCAACTTCATCACTTACTAATTTGATAGCTCTGACACCCTTGGCTCTAGGGGCCAAAGGCGCGATCTCATCAAGACTATAGCGAACATAATAGGCATTTTTAGATATTACCAACAACTCGTCATGCGCGTAGGCTATCATGACCTTGATCAGTTCATCACCCGCGTCGAGTTTCATAGCCTGCGCCATCTTTGAAAAGCGCTGCAGCTTGAAATCGGCGACCGGGCTTTTCTTTAGCTGGCCCATTTTCGTGATCGTAACAATATAAGCTGCTGTCTTAAAATTCTTGACGCTGATAGCCTTGACGATCTTCTCGTCAGCCTGCATTTTAACATACGAGCTAAGATGACTGCCAAGATCTTTCCATTTGGCTTCTTTAATCGTATAGACAGGAACTAAGGCATAATTTCCCAAGTTAGTAAAGATCAAAAGGCTATCGAGATTTTCCACAAGACGATAACCGCATAAGACGTCGCCCTCTTTGATAAAGGGCAGCTGCCTGTCACCATCTGAGGCGTTATAAGAACGTAAAGAGGTCTTTTTAAGGTAGGCATCTTTTGTTATGGAGACATACCATTCTTCATTAGCAATCATCGCCATCTTGTCGACACTGATATCTTCGATCTTATCTTCGATCAAAGTTTTACGTTTGCTTCCATAATCTTCTTTGACCTTATTGAGCTCCTTGATCATCACGCTGTTTAAAACGATTGGCGAGTCAATGATCGCCTTTAGTTCGCTAAGCTCTTGCGATAAGGTGGCATATTCATCTTTTAGGGCGCCGACATCCGTATTAGTCAAACGATATAGACGCAAAGTGACGATCGCTTCGGCTTGTCTTTCCGAAAAGAGATAGGCTTCTTTAAGGCGTTGTTTGGCATGATTCTTATCTTTGGAAGATCTGATGATCGCGATGATATCATCCATCAATGAGACTGCTTTTAAAAGACCCTCGATAATATGCATGCGAAGAGACTTGGTTTGATATAAGTATTGCGAACGCCTTAGCACCACTTCTTTGCGATGGTTGATAAAGGCATCAAGACTTGACGCAAGATTCATCAAGACCGGACGATGATCGACGATAGCGATCATATTATAATTGTAATTGATCTGAAGATCGGTGTTGCGATATAAATAATTCAAAATATTCTTGCGATCAGCATTTTTCTTGATCTCCAAAACGATCCTAAGTCCCTCACGGCCTGACTCATCGCGCACATCCAAAAGACCCTCGACCTTCTGATCGAGCCGTAGTTCATCGATCTTGCGCACTAGATTCATCTTGACAACTTCAAAGGGGATCTCATCAATGACAATCAGAGTCGTGTTTTTTTGTTCCTCATAATGCAATTTAGAACGAACGACAACCTTCCCCCGGCCGGTCTTAAAGACTTCTTTGATATTCTCTACACCCTGGACGATTCCGCCGGTCGGGAAATCTGGACCTTTAATAAATTCCATCAGCTCGTCGACAGTTGATGTTGGATGTGCAATACGATAGATACAAGCATCAATGACTTCGCTTAGATTGTGTGGAGCAATATTAGTGGCATAACCCGAGGCAATGCCAGTAGAACCGTTGATCAAAAGCAAAGGAGCAATCGAAGGCAAGACTGTTGGTTCTAAAAGCGAATCGTCATAGTTATTGGTAAAGTTGACACATTCCTTTTCGATGTCTTCTAGCATCGCTCCGGCAAATTTAGAAAGACGCGCCTCGGTATAGCGCATGGCTGCAGGGGGATCATCATCGATCGAACCGTTATTGCCTTGCATATCGATCAAAGGTACATTCATCTTCCAATCTTGCGAAAGACGTACGATCGCTTCATAGACCGAAGTGTCGCCATGAGGATGATAATAACCGATAATATAACCGACAGCTTTAGCGCTTTTGCGATGCGGCTTATCAAAGGTATTGTGATCCTCCCACATCGCATACAGGATGCGCCTTTGCACCGGCTTCAAACCGTCACGCGCATCGGGTAGAGCTCTTTCTTGGATGATATATTTGGAGTAACGACCAAAGCGGTCAGACATAAGTTCGTCTAATCCATAACTGATAGTTACTGCAGCTGGCATCTCTTCTTTTTTCTTCATTACTTGACCTCGTAAGATTCTTCTAATGTAAAGTCGATATTATCTTCGATCCAAGCCCTTCTAAGATCGGCATTAGAACCCATCAGGACCGAGACCTTGCGCTCGCAGGCAGTCGCATCGTCTAAGCTGACCGCAATCAACGTGCGCGTATTCGGATCCATCGTCGTTTGCCAAAGTTCAGAGGCATTCATTTCACCTAAACCCTTGAACCGCTTAACCTCGCCTTTAAACTGACCTTTGAGCAACGTTAATTGTTCATCGTCGTAGGCATAATGTTTTTCTTTGCCTTGAGCAATCATATAAAGCGGAGGCATGGCGATATAGACATGCCCTGTTTTGATGAGCTCAGGCATAAAACGATAAAAGAAAGTTAACAGTAAGACTTGAATATGCGCGCCGTCGGTATCGGCATCAGTCATGATGATGACCTTGTCGTACTTAAGATCATCGAGCGTAAAATCCTGTCCCATTCCTGTGCCTAAGGCATGGATGATAGTATTGAGCTCTTCATTTTTATAAATATCGCTTAAGCTTGCTCTTTCTGTATTTAAAACCTTGCCTCTTAAAGGTAAGATCGCTTGATATTTGGAGTCACGACATTGTTTGGCACTACCACCAGCTGAATCGCCTTCGACCAAAAACAATTCGGTCTTGCGATGATCTTTACTTTGAGCAACGGCTAGTTTACCGCTTAAGATTTTTTCGATTGCTTTAGCATTTTTCTTGCTGTTGCGAGCTTCTTCCCTAGCCTTGCGAGCTGCTTCCCTGGCTAATGTCGCCTTTTGGATCTTTGTAATGATCTCTTGGGCTAAACTGCGATTCTCATTCAAAAAATAGGTCACATTTTCAAAAACGATCGATCTTGTGACAGTTTCTGCTTCTGGGGTACCCAATTTGCCCTTGGTCTGTCCTTCAAACTGAATTAAATTTTCCGGGACCGCCAAGGAGATGATCACCAAAAGGCCCTCTCTGATATCATTCCCTTCAAAATTCTTATCCTTTTCTTTCAAAAAGCCATTAGCGCGAGCAAATTCGTTGATCGCTTTGGTAAACCCGCTCTTAAAACCAGATTCATGGCTTCCTCCGTCTTTAGTCCTTACTAAGTTGACAAAAGAAAAGATACTCTCAGTATAGGAATCGGTATATTGGAAAGCAACATTAACTTCAATTCCGTTGTCGCTTTTCGAACTGAAGGTATAAGGATCGTGCAGAACTTTTTTATCTGTATTCAGATAATTGACAAAAGCTTTTAAACCATCTTCATAACAGAAATCATATTCGCGCTGATTGATCGCATCATGGATCAGAAAGCGTACTCCTTCTAAAAGAAAGGCCTGTTCTTGAACATGTTCGACGATCGTCGAGGCGTTAAAGGTCGTAGTAGAAAAAATCTGCGGATCTGGTTTAAAACGAACTTTTGATCCGCTTTTATTACAGGGACCGAGATCTTTTAAAGAACTGGTCTTAGTACCGCCGTCCGAGAAACGCAATTGGTAGTGATGCTTGTTCTTAAAGACATCGACTTCGACCCATTCGCTTAGGGCATTGACGACACTGGCCCCTACCCCATGTAAGCCCCCAGAGGTCTTATAAGCTCCCTCTTGGAATTTGCCACCGGCATGCAAGACTGTAAAAATAACCTCTAGAGCCGATCTTCCGCTTTCGTGTAGATCAACCGGCATACCGCGACCCTCATCTTCGACCGTGATCGAACCATCGGTATTGATCGATAGTTTAATGAGCTTGCCAAAGCCGTTTAAGGCCTCATCGATCGCATTATCCAAGATTTCCCACACCAAATGATGGAGACCTCTTGCGTCAACTGAGCCAATATACATACCAGGGCGGACGCGGACCGCCTCTAGACCTTCTAAAATCTTTATACTACTCGCATCATAATTTGTCATATCACATTCCTTCAAACTTTTAAGATTATACCATAAGTCGCGAAATCATGGTAGAATAAAGCGAAAAGAGGAAATGTACATGTACTATATATACGTCATTATCGCCCTCGCCTTGGGCTATCTAGTGGGGTCCATTCCCTGGGCTCTCATCATTGGGCAAGTTTTTTACCACAAGGATATTAGAAACTACGGCAGCGGCAATTTAGGCGGTACCAACGCCGGAAGAGTCTTAGGTAAGAAAGCAGGAATTGCCGTAATCGTTCTTGATGCCTTAAAAGGGCTTATCATGATGATTATCATGAACTTTATCTACCATCCAGCCGTCCCCTTTGTGGGCTTGGGTGTCATTATCGGACATTCTTTCCCTCTCTTTGCCAATTTTAAAGGCGGCAAAGGAGTCGCCAGTGCCTTCGGCTATCTCTTAGGTTTGGCAATTCTGGGTTTTGGCGACATTTTCTTTACTTTTATCTATCCGCTGCTATTCTTTATTTTAATCTTAGCGATCTTTAAGATGGTTTCATTAGCCAGCATCGTTTCATTATCTCTTGCAGCTCTTATCGCATTTATCACAAATTCGAGTTTAGAAATATCGATTCTCTTAACGATCCAAGCTATCTTCGTAATCATACGTCATATACCTAATATCATTAGAATTATCAATCACAATGAACGAAAAGTAACTTGGATCAAATAATGGATTATTCACACAAACACTATGCCAAAAAGACTAATTTTAGTCTTTTTTTAATATTATATTTTTAAAATTTAGATAAAGGAAATGTCAATCTCTATTTATTAAAAAGACTGATCCAAATAATAGAAGGAAGATGACATATCACCATTAATGGATCTATCTTGTAAGCACTTAATGATAAGTTTTATATAAAATGGAAAATAATGCTTAGTTACGATAAGCACATAAATAAATATGCATTCTTTTTATATCGATCAAAACACTTATAAATCTATAGAAAAAATGTCTAGATAATCAAAAATGAAATGAAATAGCTTTCCCCTCTTCACAATCAAAAACCCCCTACAAATGTAGAGGGTCGATCGATCGGCAACGTGCTTGATTCACCCGGGGGGCTATTTTCGCCGATGAAGTGCTTAACTTCTGGGTTCGAGATGGGAC
>CALVCF010000076.1 GCA_944325935.1 uncultured Erysipelotrichaceae bacterium
CGGTGTGTTAAGCCGCTTCACCAACTGGCCATAAAAATGGCGCCTAAAACAGGGCTCGAACCTGTGACCTAACGGTTAACAGCCGTTTGCTCTGCCAACTGAGCTATTTAGGCGTTGCTAAATTATAGTAGCATAAGTCACCAAGGCATGCAAGAGTTTTTGAAGCTTCTTGGGCAAAAAGATCGTACAATCTAAAACAGGATAGATCTAAACTTAGTCTTTGTGAAAGGATTCCGCCATCAGCAAAGCTTCAAAGGCATCTTTATATTCATGATGATTAGCGTAAGCCAAGGCCATTATCTTATAGACGACATGTTTTTCATAATTGAATTCTTGATCATTTGTTAAGGCGAGGATCGTTTTAAATAGCTCAGTACATAAAGTCAGCTCTTTGTTTTGATATACAGTATTCATAAATTGGATGAGTATATAATAAAGATCGCCATCTTTCCCTTCGATCTTAGAAGCTGCCTGATAAGCTTTTGCAAATAATACATCATCGTGGTTTTCAAGCGCAAAATACAAAAGATTGCTGTAAAATTTATGGCTCATGGCAAGTTGTGTAGAAGATATGAATTTAAATAATCCCCGCACACGCTTATTTTCATGCAACTCACAAAAACAGACCATAAGATTGTGAAGAGAAGATTTAATATACCTTATTTCATTATTTTTAGAAGCTAGCCGATACATTTCTTTGATATAGTGGATAGCCTCTTTGTATTGCCCTGTATGTAAGCAAACATTGCCAATCCTTGAGCTGGCCAGCATTTCACGTTTCTCAATTTTATTATCGCGAAAGATCTCGATAGAATGAGCTAAGATGCGGTGAGCTTGTAAACATCTGCCTCGATAAACAAGAGATCTCACCATGTGATAGCCGGCTATAGCCGATTGTAAACTTGTATTATCAATAGCCATAGCTTTATTAAAAAGTTCGATCGCTTTATCATGATCATGTCTTAACTGATAATAGATGGCAACATGATCGTAAAGCAGCAGTTGGTCTTCGGGCTCATAAAGATTAATATAGTTCAAAAGTTTCCGGACTTCATCCCCGGCCACATTTTTGTCAATATTCAAATACAACTGATTAATATAAGTATAGAGTAAGAATTTGTGATACTTTAAACTTCTTTTAGTTTTTGTCTTAAGAAGTCTTAAATCAAGATCGAGTTTAGCGACACTCACGCGGTCTATTTCGATGTAACAATTATTTAGCTTATTAAATAGATGATCTAATTCTTGATTGAAAGTTTTATCAAAAGCCAGGTCATAGCCATAGTAGTTTAAACAAGAGATGAGAATGGCTTGATTATTTTTAGGGAATAAACCTTTTTCAAAGCGATAAAGATAAGTGTGGTCAATATTACAAGCTCTTGCCACCTCTCTTAAACTTAAACCTGCTTTTTTCCTTGCGTGTATCAGTATGTCCTTTATGATGCGCTTTTCTTGATCTTTTAACATATCCAACAAATAAAATTATAGCATGACTTCAAATAGCTGTCTGTTGAAAAAAAGTGTCAAATTTTAAAGAAAAAGAAGCTTATTTTATCAACTGACATTCTAATAGATGTATTTTACAATGAAAGTACAAATAAAGAGGAAAAGGATATGAGAAAGCTGATTATTATTTTTGTTTTATTTCTATTCGTTCTTAATCCATTTGGTTCAATGTCTTTTTGTCAAGAGTGCGAACATTACCATTATTTAGGCAGATGTACTGTTGATGATTGTGAGTGCAACGATGGCTTAGAACCATTTGGACGTGATGATTGGGATGACGATATATATATTAATCAGGAGATTAATAGTATGTAACAGGCATTTGCTAAGTGGCCACTTAGTTTGCATAAAAAGATAGGAGGATTAAAGCATGAAAAAGATTTTATTAGCGGTATTATTGTTGTTTGCGCTAGTTATGCCATTAGCTGCTCAAGAAGATGAAGTTACCGCAATTGAACCTAGAGCACCAAGATATACATGTTTGAAATGCGGAAGTTTAGATACGAGCACTTCATTAATCGACACAGAAATTGGTGGTTATAATGAGGCGTGCATCCATGGCAAACAAGGATCTGATCACGTAACGACATACTTGAGGACCTACGAAGTTACTTGCCATAATTGCGGTCATGTTTTCGAGGCAAGAACGACATCTTCTTCGAGAACTTGTTATGGTTATTAAAGATAGTTGATAATTAATTTAGTTTTGTATTGTTAATGCAAAAGTAAGGGCCATTTGGCCTTTACTTTTATATCAATAAATGAGATTATTTTGGCATGAAAGCGTAAGCCATGCAAATAATCAAGGGGAATAAATATGCTCAAGCTAACGTCTATTTCAAAGCTCTATCACAATAAATACGAAGATCATTTGGCTTTAGACCATATTGACATTTCAATCGAAGAAAATAAGGGCCTTGTCTTTTTACTTGGGCCTAGCGGCAGTGGTAAGAGCACCATTTTAAATATCATCGCCGATATTGACAAAGACTATACAGGCGAAAGAGAGATCGAAGGTAAGCTGGTCTATATCTTTCAAGGCTTCCGCCTATTTGACAATATGAGTCTTTTAGATAATTTATTGATCATTGATAATGATCTTACCAAGATCAATAAGTATATAAACTTATTCAAATTAGAAGAGTTTAAAGATCGCAAAGTCTATAAATTATCTAACGGGCAAAAGAAAAGACTTGAACTCATCAAAGCCTTATTGTTAGACCCGGATATCTTACTGTGTGATGAACTGACCAGCGCTCTTGATCATGACAACAGTGTTTTGGTCATGAACATTTTAAAAGAACTATCGAAATCGGTTTTGATCATCATGGTTACACATGATGAAGATCTAGCTAATAATTATGCCGATCGCATCATCCGTATTTTTGATGCCAAGGTCATTTCCGATACCTTGGTCCATCCCTTAAAAGAAAGAGAAGTTAAAGAAAAGGTCGATCTTTTTAAGAATATTAAAGATCACTTCACCCTGATCCTAAAAGATCTCAAATCGCGGTTTATCTATTACAGTTTCTTTGTCTTAGCTTTGATATTATGTGTAGTGGCTGTTTATATTTCCATTAACTTATATCGGACGATCAGTGAACAGAATTCGCTTATCAATACCTTTAAGTATGGCAGAAATATGATTGAAACTAGTTCTTCTAAGGTCCAAGAAAGAAATTATGGACAGCGTGGATCTGAAGAAGATATCTATTCAAGTAATCGCTATGAGCTTTACTTTCCAAATGATATCCAAAATTTCCTAGATGAGCATCCTGAGATCATGGCGATCGAAGCTTATTGGGATCCTAGTAAGAATAAGACGATTAGTACAAATGGCGAGGAATTGTATTTTGAATCAGGCAATGATATCAACAAAGACCCTGATAGCGAAGATGCCTTCAAGATCATCTATCAAGATAGTTATGGCGTCGAGGATATTCTACAATACGCCGGCTTCTTTGAGAATATTTACTATGATTCTGGCACTTATCGGCTAGGAGAGATAAACGAGGGAGTCTCTAACTTTACTATTGAATACGAAAATCACTTTAAAACACCCGAAGAACTCGGTCTTGACCCAGGTTTATTAGCGGCTGGTATTTTCCCAATGGAAGGACGGATCTTTTCTAACGATGTCATAAATCTTCATCCATATCGCACGCCCTTTATTATGATCGATGCTCCGTATTCCAAGGTGCGTAGTGGTGATGGCAGTTATTATTTAACATATGAAGTAAATAGTGTGTCATACAACTTATATGATGATTTCTCACTCCATATCTATCATCTTTTAAAAGATGATAATCTGAATCTGATGTATGGAAAAGCACCGGAGAGTGAAAACGAAGTAGTCCTAGATGTCAATGCCGCAAGTGCTTATAGTGAATATCTTGGCATCGAAGTAAAAGATCTGGTGGGACAGAAGATTAAATTAGGGATGTACGCGGTCCCGTATATCGGGCTCAATTGGGATGCTAATAAAGATGCTATGAATACTATCGCAAAGGTCGAAGAACAGCTGGATGTCGAATTTGATGATCTGCTTCTTCATGAATATGAGGTAGTGATCAGCGGGATCTCTTCTTTACAGGTAGCGGATAAAAGGGTGGCTTTTATGAATACCGCTTTTGATGATGACATGTTTATTGAGAGCTTTCAAAAACAAATCGCCAGTGCGGAATATGAAGAGTTCCATGAAGAGAATGATTATTATAATTATCCCTTTATGTTTGAAGGAAATGAGCCTTCAAGCGAGCAGATCGGTGAAGTATACTTTGATTCTTTATCCTTTTTAGTCGATCCCAATGAAGACTATGACGAGTTACGGCAAGCTGTTCAAAGTTACTTCAGACCGGAATATGACCGCATTGTGATTAAAGGCGATATCGCCGATGACAGTGGCCTTTTCTACAAGGACATCAAGGTTTTCTTCCCCTTTGTTGTTGCGGTGACTATTTTGATACTTACGGTACCATTTATTATGGCTATCTTTGATAAAAAAAGAGATAAGAAAGAAAACGAGCTTATGCAAAGCTATGGATACAAGGTGAATCTAGTCTATGTCTTTAAGTATGCTATAATCACCCTTATCTTTACGCTCTTGTCAAGTTTTATTCTTTACTTCATCACGCTTTTCTTCAATGACTATGCCAAGACCTATAATTACACATCTTTCTTATACTTTGATCCTTTGGTGATAGTCTTGCTGGCAGTGATCGTTGGACTTTTAACAGCTCTATTTAGAAAGGTGGTAGCAAGATGACCTACATTAAACTACACAAAGCCTCTAAATCCTTTAATGATGCCCTGGTCTTTCAAGATCTTGAACTTGATATCGATCGCCCTGGTCTATATATCATAAAAGGGGAGTCAGGTTGTGGCAAAAGTACATTATTAAATATCATTGCGGGTTTTGAAACACTAAGTGCAGGCTCTCTTGATAAAGAGGGGTCTATCACCATGATCTTTCAAAACTATGAATTGATCGATGAACTTAGTCTTATTGACAATATCTTCTTTCGATCAAAGAAAAGCTTAACAAAAGATGATCAAGAACTATTACATAAACTGGGTATTGATGAATTCATCAAAAGACTGCCCCGTGAATTATCTTTTGGTCAAAGACAAAGAGTTGGTATTGCAAGAGCCCTAGCCCAAAGACCAGCGATCGTCTTATGTGATGAGCCTACAGAGTCTTTAGATATCTCCAACAAACTCATTGTCATGGATATGCTTAAAGACTACAGTCAAGATCACATCGTCATCATCGTCTCCCATGATCAAGAGCTCATCGAGCGCTATGGTGAGGTGATCTATGAATTCAAAGATGGCTTTCATAAGATCAAGGACCAAACAAGACCAAAGACAGAATTTAAAAAAGAGAATAAAGAAAAGATCTCTCTTGGCAGGATAAGTTTTAAGATGAGTCTTAAAAAGATCTTGACCAGCTTTATGGTTCTGCTTGTCTCTTTGACAGGTCTTTGGGCCTTATATTCTTTTAAAAAACAGATCTTTGAGATACCGACAAGTGATCGGACGATCAATGCGGACTATATCTATATCAAGACGAGCGAATTACCAAGTGTGGTCCTTGGAAGATATGGCCTTGATACAAAGATCATTCTAGATATTGACTATGTCACTATCAATGACAAGACCAAGCGCATGGACGTTTTGCCTTATCATGAAAGTGACAAGGTCGAAATAGAAGGGGAAGTAAATAAAGAGGGAGTCATTATCAATCAGATGGTTGACGCTGATATCGGCGATGAGATCATCTTGGAAATCGCCGGGCCCAGCGATAGTTATTTTTATAAAGCCAAGGTTACGGGTATCGTCTATGAGCCGGATGCCTTATGTGAAACAGTCTATTATGATCTAGACTATTTAAAATCAGTCTTAGAGACGGTGCCCGTTGAACATGAATTCTATCTTAACTTTTTAGAGCTAGTTGAAGGCAATCCTTCTCTTTATGAGAGTTATCAGGGCTATGACAAGATCTCGTCTTTTGATGGTGATCAAAGAGTTTCTAATTCGCTTTATGATCTAAGGCAGATCGCCCATGATGATGCCGGGATCTTCGATATCATCTTTATGGGAGTGATCGTGATCTATGCCTTTTTCATCGTCGTCTTTATCACGATCTTTAATAAGCGCGATGTCAAGACCTTTAGCTATCAGGCGGCTATCATCAATTCCTTAGGTGTTTCACTTGCCAAACTCAAGGCTTATTATCTTAGCTACAAGGCGTTTTTCATCCTTTTATCGCTGTTCTTAGCAACACTTGGAGCATATTTGTTATCGAGCGAGGTATTTATAAGCGTTTCTTATACACAGTTTGAAAAGATAGCGTTTTTGTCATTTTTAGCTTTTGTCTATCTCTATTACATAATAAGCTTACTGATCCTAATGAAAGATCTTAAAAGGCATAAGATGGCCTTAGCCTTAAAAGAACATGAATTATAGACTTAATTAAAGATAAAAAAAGCATTCGCTATTTACTTGAGTGCGAGATTTTGCTAAGATACTAAGGCGAATAGAAATATTCCTTGTCTTAAGTGTGCTTAAGACCATTAGACCAGAAGGAGGTAAAAAGATGAAACAGTATGAAACAATGTACATCGTCAAATCTTCTTTAGAAGAAAATGCGCGTCAAGAGCTCATCGCGAAGATGCATGCCATCATCACTGAACATGGCGGTACGATCGATAAGGTCGATGAGTGGGGCATGCGTGATTTCGCTTATCGCATCGAAGATATGACAAAGGGTTACTATGTTGTCGTAACTTATACTGTTGATGTAGAAGGTTTAAATGAATTTGAACGTTTAATGCGCATCAACAACAACATCGTTCGTACCCTAACGATCGCTACTGACGAAAAAAAGGGTAAATAGTCATGATCAATCGAGTTGTACTAGTTGGACGCCTGACAAGAGATATCGAGCTTAGAAAGACGAATTCCGGCCTTTCGACCACGACCTTTACACTGGCGTGTGATCGCCGTTATTCAGCAAATCGTGATTCTTCACAACCGACGGCTGATTTCATCTCTTGTGTCGCTTGGCGCCAGCAGGCTGATTTCTTGGCCAGTTATGCTCATAAGGGTGATGTCATCGCCCTTGATGGACATATCACCACTCGAAATTATGAGGGCGCTAACGGTCGTGTTTATGTGACGGAAGTGACTTGTGAAAATGTCCGCTTGGTCTCTTCACGAAGAGACAACCAGGGCTTACAGGCACAAGCCGCATCGCCTGGCATGACGCAAGGCGCAACGATGCCGAGCATGAGCTCGGAGACATCATTTGCCGATGATGCCTTTGAAGAGACGCCATCACTTGATATTTCAAGCGATGATCTACCATTTTATTGATATTAAAGGAGATTAATATGCCATATAAGAAACAACGAGTCGGTTTCCGCAAAGTTTGTTACTTCACTAAGAATAAGATCACTTACATCGACTACAAGGATGTTGAATTATTAAAGAAATTCATCTCGCCTAACGGCAAAATCACTCCTCGTCGAGTAACTGGTACCAGTGCTAAGTATCAAAGAATGTTGGCGACGGCGATCAAAAGAGCACGTCAAATGGCCTTATTGCCATACGTTGCAGACTAATTTGGACAAGAGCCTTTAAACCTCAAGTGTTTAAGGGCTTTTTTTGACAAAGGCACAATAGTTTTTATAAAATGGCTGATATGAGACTTGTCAAGAAATACTTATGTCTTTTTATTGGTGTAGCGATCGTGGCCTTTGGCCTATATAATATCCATTCCCGCACTAATATCACCGAAGGTGGCGTCTTGGGCGGGATCTTGCTTTTGGAAAATTGGTTTGGCCTTTCACCCAGCATTCTCAATATCGTCCTTGATGTCTCATGTTACATACTGGGGCTTTATTATTTGGGCAAGGCCTTTTTATTCAAGGCTCTGATTTCGACTTTCGCCTTCTCGCTTTTTTATCGCCTGTTTGAATCGATCGGTCCGATCTTGCCTGATCTTTCGTCTTACCCTTTGATCGCGTCGCTTCTGGGAGCGCTGTTTGTAGGGCTTGGCGTGGGGATCGTCATTAGACAAGGCGGCGCTGTCGGCGGGGATGACGCCTTGGCTCTAGTCATATCCAAGGTCTTCCACTTCAAAATATCTTCGGCCTACTTGTTTACAGATATAACGGTCTTGATGCTGTCACTCACTTATATCCCTTTCATGCGCATCTTTTATTCCTTGATTACGGTCACGATCTCTTCCTATTTGATCGAAAAGATCCAAAAATGGCATCCAGCTGCAGTTCAAGGATCCTAACGCGGATGCATAATTTGCCAAGAGCTTTACAAAAGGGCAGGCTTTTTTTATCATTAACTTATGTACCAAAATAAGATCAAGATGTTGACAAGGGCCGCGATGTATACAGCGATCGTGGGTGCCCTCCTATTAATCAATAATTTGACCGGTTTTTTATTTGAAAGTGTTTTTACCTTGCTGATCAGTGTTTTGCTGATCCTATATCTGCGGGAGTATGGCTATAAATATGGCTTGGTTTTAAGTATTGCCTTTTTTGTGATCGTCTTTTTATGGGGTGGGCTATATGTTTTGTTGTATTTTCCTTTAAGTGTTATAGCAGCCTATGTCTTTGCATACTGCCTCAACAAGAATTATACGGCCTATTTTAGCTTGCTTGTCCTCATTGTCGTCATGTGTTTGGGCGAATATCTTTTAACGCTTGTGATCTTGCCTATTTTAGGTTTTGGCGATCTAGCTTCACTGTTAAACGATGTTCAAACCATTATCGACGGTATGAATATCGGCCTTTCCAATAGTCAAGAAAGCAATTTAGTGAGTTTTACTTTTGCCTTGGCCTTGCTTATGACGGCACTGTTTGAAGCTTTAGTCATCTATCTGGCCTCAAATCTCTTGTTTAAGAAAACAAAAATCAGCGGTTTTCGCAAGGCGACCTTTGATGATCTAAAAATAAATCCGGTCAGTTCTTATGTTTGTCTAGCTCTAGTGTTTGTCGGCTTTATCTTATCGATATATGTGCGCGATAATGCTATAATTTATTATGGATTGATGTTACTGGGCTTTATCGCATCGATCATATTATGTTTTGAGGGCTATGTCTTTCTTTTGTTATATCTGAATAAGAAAGGACGGCTTCGCTATAACTTATATTTATTAGTAGCGATCATCTTTTTGGTACCCTATTCCCTGATGATCCTCATCGTTTTAGGGTTCTTATTTGCCAGCGGTCCTCTTGATGCCTATTTAAAAAGGAATTAAGCAATGAAAAAAGAAACCCGACTTTTTATTATCGCCAGTTTGATCTTAGTGGCCTTGGCCATTATTTTGATCGTTAGCTATTTCTTGAATCTCGATGTCTTGCTGGCGGCTTTTGTCTATATGATCACCTTGGTCTTATTTGTAGCGGTGATCTACCTGCTTCGCAAATGGCGTAAAGATGCAAGCGCCTTTGTGGAAGAAAGGCTCGACAGCGGGGTCTTAGAGGCGATGAAGGTATCGCGTATCGGTATTCTGATCTATGATGAAGACTTTATCATCCGTTACATGTCACCACTTTTTGCCGAACTAGAGATTGATGCCAATGGGCAAAAGGTCGTCGCTTGGCAAAAGGATCTGCAGGATCTTATCAACGGCAGCGTAGATCATGTGATCGTGACCCTCAAGGACAATAAATATGAAGTTCAGAAAAAGAGCGATGAAGAAATTCTATTTTTTAAAGATATTACCAGAGAATATGATCTAGAGCGCCATTATGAAGAAGAAGCATATGTCTTAGGTTATCTAAGTTTTGATAATTATGAAGAACTCTTGGATCTCGACGGTGAAAACAGTACCAACACTTCAGAGATCAAAACGGTCGTCTATGATTATTTCAAGCGTTTTGGCATCGCTTATAAGACCCTGCGCAACGATCGCCTTTTTTTGGTCTTAAATGAGCTGGTCTACTCAGAGCTTGTCAAAGACCATTTTACCGTCATGAATCTTGTCAAAAAAGAAGCTAAACGGCTGGATCTTTCTTTGACGATCTCGATTGCCTTGGCACGGGGCAGCAAAGATATCCGCGAGCTTGATGAAAGTGCCTTGAATCTTTTGGATCTGGCTCAAACCAGAGGCGGCGATCAGGTCGTTGTCAGAAAAGAGGGAGAGGACGCCCAATATTTTGGTGGCAGCAGCGAAGCCAAAGAAAAATCATCAAAGGTCAAAGTACGAGTCAACGCCAATTCGATCCGCAATCTTATCGTCCGCTCGTCCAAGGTCATTATTTGTGGACATTTAGACATGGATGCCGATTGTGTGGGAGCGGCCCTTTGTATGTCATCGATCGTCCAGGGCTTTAAGAAAGAAGCTTATATCATTGCCAAGTCAGGCGGTGTTGAAATGATGACAAAAAGTGTGATGGATCGCTTTAGCAAGGAACTTGAAGAAAGACATCATCTCATCTCGATCAATGAGGCCTTGAATCAATATGATGACAATACCTTAGTCATCATGGTCGATCACCATATGGCCGATATGTCCAATGGCCAAGAGCTTTTAAAAAAAGCTAAGCGAGTATTGATCATCGATCACCATCGAAGAAGAGCTGATCTTGATACTAAACCGGTCTTAGTCTATATCGAAGCCAGTGCATCTTCTAGTTGTGAGCTGCTGGCGGAATTTATCCCCTATCTTTTAAGACGCAACAGCTTAGGAGCGATCGAAGCCAACTTCATGTATCTTGGCATGCTCATCGATACCAATCAATTTAGAGTGCGCACCGGGGTCAGGACCTTCGATGCGGCCTCCCGCCTTAGGGATCTGGGGGCTGATCCTGTCCTTTGCGAGAGTTTAAAAGAAGAACCCTATGAGACGATCCGACAAAGAGCGCTTATCATCGATCAGAGTATCCTGTATAAAGAAGGCCTTTTGATCAGTGCTCTTGAAAACGGGATCTTCAATAGAACCGTCATTGCCCAAGCGGGGGATGAGATGTTAAAGACCAAAGGTGTACGGGCGGTCTTTGTCATCGCCAAGATCAAAGAAGATGAAGTGGCGATCTCAGCGCGTTCGAAAAATAATTTTAATGTTCAAATGGTAATGGAAAAGATAAACGGCGGCGGCCATATGACGGCGGCTGGCCTTCAAAGCAAAGAATATAGCGTCTTAGAGCTGAAAGCTCAACTTTTAGAGGCGATCGAAGCATATCTGAAAGGAGAAGAAGAAAGTGCAAGTAATACTTAAGACAGATGTTAAAAAAGTTGGCAAGAAGGGTGAGATCAAGGAAGTAGCAGACGGCTATGCGCGCAACTTCCTCATCGCTAAAGGGCTGGCGGTCCAAGCCAGTTCCGGCTCGCTTTTTGCCTTAGAAAAAGAAAAAGAAGCTAAAGCTAAAGAAGAGGCCCTGAAAAAAGCCGAAGCTGAAAAGATCAGGGATGAACTGGAAAAGATGAGCCTGGAGTTTGGGGTCAATGTCAAAAACGGCAATGTCTTCAATTCGGTCTCGACTAAGCAGATCGAAGCCGAACTCAAAAGAAGGGGCATCAATATCGATAAAAGAAAGATCCTGGATCACGAACCGATCAAGACCTTAGGCTATACGATCATTAGGATCGAGTTATATAAGGGCGTGATTGCCAAGCTTAAAGTGCATTTAAGGGAGAACTAGATGACAAACAAGGTCATGCCTTATGCCTTAGAGGCTGAAATGACGCTTTTAGGCAATATTATTATCTTTGATGAAGCGATGCGCGAAGCGATCGAAGGTGGGATCGTATCCGATGATTTCTATCTTGATAAACATCGCAAGATCTTTTCGATCATGTACACCATGTATGAGCGCGGTGAACAGATCGACAATGTCTCTTTAGCCCAGCGTTTAAAAGATTTTGATTACTATGATCGAGCGGGAGGAATGGACTATCTTTTAAATTTGACCAATCTGGTCGTCAGCGAAAATAACACTAAAGACTATGTGCGGATCATCAAAAACAAGTCCTATGCCCGTCAGATCATCAACGTCGCCAATACGATCATGGAAGAGAGCTATGACGGCTCTTATGATGTAGGCGAACTTTTGGACCGCGCTGAAAATAAGATCTTGGATATCACTCGCTCTAGATCGTCCAATGATTTTAAAAAGAGCGCTCAGGTCTTCGATGAGACGCTGGCCAAGCTGCAAAAGATCTATACCCAAAAAGATGAGATCACCGGGGTCAAGAGTCTTTATAATGACCTCGACCGCATGACAACCGGCTTCCAAAAAGGGGATCTGGTGATCTTGGCGGCCCGTCCTTCCGTCGGTAAGACCGCTTTTGCGCTCAACCTTGCGATCAACGCAGCAACTTACGCTTCAGGCGGGGTAGCAGTCTTTTCTTTGGAGATGCCAGCTGAACAGCTTGCGACCAGAATGTTGGGCGCCAGATCGCATGTCTCCCTGCAGAAGTTAAGGACTGGTAAATTAAGTGAAGATGATTGGTCGAAGGTCTCTGAAGCGATCAATGAATTAAGAAGACAGAGCTATTATATCGACGATACTCCTGGCATCAAGATCAGCGATATGTTTGCCAAGTGCCGCAGTTTAAAAAATGAGGTCGGCCTTTCTTTGGTGATCGTGGACTATATCCAGCTGATCCAATCGAACACACGGGCCGAATCACGCCAGCAGGAGGTCTCCGAGATCTCACGACGTCTAAAAGCCCTGGCACGTGAATTAGAGGTACCGGTCATCGCTTTATCGCAGCTTAGCCGTGGTGTAGAACAAAGACAGGATAAAAAGCCTATGCTTTCGGACTTGCGGGAATCAGGGGCTATTGAGCAGGATGCCGACCTTGTCATGTTTTTGTATCGCGAAGACTACTATGAGAAAAAAGAACTCGACGAACAAGACAACACGGTCGAAGTAGAACTTATCTTAGCCAAGCACCGCAACGGCCCGACTGGGACGGTCAAATTGATCTTCGAGAAGGATATTAACGCCTTCTATAGTGCAGTCAGCGCATGAAGACTTTAAAGAATGTTATAGCGCTGGCCGTTTGCCTTATTTTAAGTGTTATCATCACCTTTGGCTTACGCTATCTCGATGACCAAAACCGGATCTTTGTGGTCGATGCCAAAAATAATACGAGCCTTTTAAGACAAGAGATAAACTCCTATCAAAGCGAGGCCCGTCTTTACTATAAGCTCTTTCACTCTGGCGAGCTCATTGGCTATATCAGCGATCTTGACTATTTAGAAAATAAGATCCAGGCCGTATATGAAGAAGAGTATGCTTCTATTTATCCCGATAAGAAGATGACCTTGGGGGAAGAGTATTATATCAGCGAAGAAGTCGCCTATTTTACGGCTGAAGATATCGATGATGAAATCTTTGATTACTTATACGATCATAGGGCTTTTGGCATTGAAACCAACATTATCGAGTTTTCCACACAAGATGGTGTTTATGCCTCGATTGCCGTGCTTGATCTAGCAGATTTTGAAAAAGCGATGGACCGTTTTCTGTTGAATTTTATTCCAGAAGAAGAATACTGGCCTTTAAAAAACGGGCAGAAACAGGAAACGATCGACGATGTGGGTTCAAGAGTGACCGGTTATCGCATCGATGAAAACATCAATTCCCAGATCGGCGTGGCCGATATTGATCGTGTTTATACAGATGAAGATGAGATCTTCGAATATCTTTGTTATGGCGATAATGAAGAGCGTCAATACTATACAGTTGTCGAAGGCGATACCTTACAAGGGGTCGGTGCTCAAAACGGAGACTTGTCGCCACGGCAATTGATGCTGTTAAATGAGGATAAAATCTATTCGGTCGATCAGGTATTGGAAGTGGGCATGGAATTAAATGTCACCTACTTCACATCACCGATCACCGTTATTGTCAATATCAATCAGCTCTCGATACGCTCCACGACCTCCGATAGTCCGCTGTATATCGAAGATGAAAGCCTCTATTCCAATGTAAGAGAGGTAGTCCAAGAAGAAGAGACAGGCTCCGAATATGTCTTAAGCGAAGAAGTCTGGGTCAACGGAGTCTTGTTAAGAGGTGAAGAAGTATCTTCCTCGGTGATCGAAGAGCCAGTGCAAGCTATTATCAGAGTGGGGACAAGGCCTTTGCCATATGAGGGGACCGGCGTCTTTATGTGGCCGGTGGAAAACCCGGTCATCACCTGCGGTTGGGCTTGTTATCCAGGGCATCCGGCGACCGATGTCATCAATGAATACAGCCGCTATGGTGAGATCTATGCCGCCGATAATGGCGAAGTCATTGCCAATAACTACTCATCAAGCGGTGGTTACTATATCGAGATCGATCATCACAACGGCTTTGTGACCTATTATGGTCATATGTCTCATCAATCAGATCTAAATGTGGGGGATGTTGTCACAAAGGGCCAGTATATAGGCGATATCGGAACGACTGGCATTACAACCGGACCTCATGTCCACTTTGAGATCAGGGTCAACGGCGAAAGACGGGACCCTTGCGAATATATGGATTGCGATGCAATAGAATGGAGATAGTATGTCAAAAAAGACCACGATCATCACCCTTGTCATCTTAGCAGTATGGTTAGCTGTTTTAAGTTTTTTCTTATGGCGCAATTTCAGTCCGGTCGCCTTAGAAGATGGTGTAACGATCGTCAACAATTATATCGACGGCTTTTCAAATGATCTGAGTGAAGCCTACGACGAAGTTAAAGAACATGTTGTGACGATCAAGACTGATAATAGTCTTGCAAGCGGTTTTATCGCCCGTTCAAGCGAAGATACTTCCTATATCGTTACAAACTATCACGTCATTGAAAAGGCGACAAATATCCAGGTCGAATTAGATAATTATGTCACCTATCAAGCCAGTGTGGTCGGTTATGATGAAGTAAGCGACGTGGCGATCTTAGCGATCAGCAATGAATATGAGTTAAGTGGGATTACCTGGGGCGATGACGAGCTATTAAAAAGCGGCAATTTTGTGATCGCTGTCGGCTGTCCTCATGATGATGAATATCGCGCTTCGCTGGCTTTGGGCCTTGTCTCGAATTACCGGCGCATGATCGAGGTAAATGTCGCTGGCAAAAATCACTACCTTGGCATGATCCAAAGCGATGTCGATCTAAGCGAGGGTTATAGCGGGGGACCGCTAATCAATATGGCTGGAGAACTGGTGGGGCTAAATACGTTAAGAGAAGATGATGAGGCCCATATCTCTTTAGCCTTAGGTGTTAATGAGCTACGCTATATCGTCGAAGACATCTTACGCGATGGCAGTGTTTCAAGGATCGATCTTGGCATCAAGGCCTATCCGATGAAGGAATTCACGACAGCGCAAAAGACTTCTTTAGGTTTTGATCTTGATGAAGTGAGCGGAATCTATGTCGAGGATGTCTTGAGTTCCTCGATTGCTGAAAGCATGGGTCTTCAGGCAGGCGATGTGCTTTTGGCCAGCGGTAGTTTCGATTTTAGAGACTATGGCGACTATCTCGAGTTTATCTATACCAGCCAACAGGAGTTCTCGCTGTCGATTTTAAGAGACGGCGAAAGAGTAAGCCTGTCTTATCCTTTATGATCAGGGTCCTAGCCTGTGGCAAGGTCAAAGACAAGGCCTTAAAAGAGCTCATCGACGATTATGCCAAGCGCATTAAACGCTTTGAAAGGATCAGCTTGGAAGAAGTTAAAGATCAAAAGATCGTGGATAATGATTCCTATGAACATATCAAAGATCTTGAAGGGCAGGAGCTTTTAGCTAAGATCAAAGCCCAGGATTATGTGGTTGCCCTTGATCTATGCGGCGCAGAGCTTAATTCTTTGGCTTTGGCCCAAAAAATAGACAAGTGGCGGGCTTTATCCTCTGATATCGTCTTTGTGATCGGAGGATCTTTAGGCCTTAGTGAAATGGTCTTGAAGCGCGCTAATTACCGTCTTTGTCTTTCTAAGCTCACTTTTTTGCATCAGATGAGCAAGCTCATCCTGCTTGAGCAGATCTATCGCTCTTTTAAGATCCTGCATCATGAGACCTATCATAAGTAGCCTCGAAAAGGAAATAAGATAAATAATTGACAAAATGTCGGGGGGGGGGTACCATTTAAGTGAATATTAAATCAATAAATGAAGGGAGAATAAAATGAAGAAGTTATTGAGTGTACTGGCTTCAGTACTGATGGTGTTAGCTATTATTACACCGGTTAGTGCTGATACAATTGCTGTGGCACAAGATGCCGATGATTTACAGTCATTAATTAATGAAAGTGAAGACGGAAAGGTATATACTATACGGATTGGAGAAAATTTTGTGATTGATTCCACGATAACCATCCCTGAAAATAAGGATATAGTTATCGATTTTAACAACAAAGAAATAACGGTTGACAATGATTTTTCGGGTAGACCTTTTACCATCCAGGGAAAACTAACTGTAACCGGTAATGGAACGGTTGATACTCAGTCATCAACAGCTTATGGTGTTTTTGATAATTATGGAAAACTATACATATACAATGGAGAATTTATTAGTTCGGTAAATGCTAGTGGAGCAGTAGTCAGAAATAGACCAGGTTCATATTCAGAAATATATAACGGATCTTTTTATGGTTCACCAACCTCAGTTTATAATGAAGGTGTTACTAAAATATATGGTGGTTTGTTTGATGGACGGTCTTGTTCGTCATGTAATCGTAATTCGTGGGGCTATACAATTCAAAGCCATTGGGGTGATAAAAATGCAGCAAAACCTGAATTATATTTTTATGATGGAACAGTAATCGGAGTTCAGGGAGGGTTCTCGTCATCTGCTGGTTATGCGGCAATTTATGATGGTGAATTTTCTACAGTTGCATGTAATGTACATAGTAATGGTTCGACTGCGTTCTATGCGTTATATGTTGCGGGAGAATCTGGAGAAGTTGAAGCTCATATTTATGGCGGAAAATTTAAATCAGAATCAAAAGTAGCTGTTTATGTAGGCAACAGCAATGACGGAGGAGAAAAACAAGAAGCCATCGTTTATATTAGTGGCGGTACATTTACTTCAGGATCTGATAGCGAAGCAATAAAAGTAGACAACGATTTAGGTGGTCTGGAGATTACCGGCGGTAATTTTTACTTTAAAAACGGAAATACAGTTGATGTCAAAAAATGGTTAGGTGATAATTATTCTCAAGATGAAGAAGGAAACATAATTCATGATCATACATCATCATTAAGTAAGATTGATTATCTATCCCCAACCTGCACTAAAGACGGCAATATCGCATACTGGCATTGTACAGTATGTGATAAATACTTCAAAGATGAAGGATTGACACAAGAGATCACTAAAGAAGATACGATCTTAAAAGCTACAGGACATAAATACACTACTACTCCAACCTGGTCATGGAATGAAGACAACATTAAAGCAGAAGCCACCTTTGTATGCTTAAATGATGAAACTCATAAAGAAGCCTTAGAAGCCAAAGTAACATCTGTAACAGAAGATCCAACAGTTGATAAAGAAGGCAAGATAACCTATACAGCTACTGTTACCTTTGATGGCAAGGAATATAGCGATGCAAAAGAAGTTGTCTTAGCTAAATTACCATCTATCACTTCTGGCAATAACTCTTCTTGGAATACCAATTCATCTGATGGTCTTACCTTTACATCAGATGCTGAATTCAAAGACTTCTTAAAAGTATTGGTAGATGATAAAGAAGTAGATAATAAATACTATACGGTTAAAGAAGGCAGTACCATCGTTACTCTATCTAATGACTTCTTAAAGACTTTAAGTGTTGGTAAGCATACTCTATCGATCGTATCAGTCAATGGTACAGCTACTGCAACCTTCACCATTGAAGCAGCAGCTGTAACAGTACCTGATACTGGTATCACTACCACTATCACTTACTTATTACCAACAACCATCATCTTAGCTTCAGGCATCGTCTTAACAGTATTGCTTAAGAAGAGATATTCTAAATAAGAGATAATACATATTATCTGTTATATCTTTATACCCCCCACTATTGTGTGGGGTATTTTAAAATTTTTTAAAATTTGGGGTATCTTTCCAAACTAAATTCCGGTCCTAGATCGCGAAAGTAATTTCTCTGATATAAATGCAGTTTTATCATCTTAAAATGTATTTTAGTTATTTATATTCTGAGTTATTGATGATAC
>CALVCF010000077.1 GCA_944325935.1 uncultured Erysipelotrichaceae bacterium
TTTTGATTTTACGGATTTTGAAAAGGTAAGCGAGGAAGAATTAGCCAAGGTAGAAGCCTTAGTCAATCGGTGGATAGACGAAGCTTTAGATGTAAAGGTCGAAGTCTTGCCAATCGAAGAAGCTAAAAAACGCAATGCGATCGCTTTGTTTGATGAAAAATACGGCGATCAAGTTCGCGTTGTCACCATGGGCGATGTCTCTTGCGAATTCTGCGCTGGGACGCATGTTTCTAACACGGCAGAATTAGGTTTATTTAAGATCAAATCAGAAGAATCGATTGGTTCCGGTATCCGAAGAATCGAGTGCACGACTAAGATCAGCGCATATAATGAGACGCTTAAGGATAGCTACTTACTTGATGAATTAGTCAGACTTTTAAAACTTAAGAGTAAAAATGTACTCAAGGATCGTCTGGTCACGCTTTTAAATGAGAATAACGAGATGGCACAAAAGATCGCTGCTCTAAGGCATGATATGATGGACCTCTTTGCAAATGAAGCTCTTAAAAACGCCTCTTTAAAAGATGGCGGCAAGGTCTTGATCCAAAAATTACAGGATTCCGATTTTAATCTAAAGGATTATGCCAATTTATTACAAAACAAGCTTGGCAAGGGCTTGGTAGTAGTCTTTAATATCTCTAAAGAACGTCTTTCATATGTCGTTTCTTCTTCGAAGAACTATGATCTAAAGGCGAGTGATGTAATTAAAAAGATCAATGAGCTGACTTCTGGCAAAGGCGGCGGGCGCAGTGAATTAGCCCAGGGTTCAAGCCAGCATATCGAAAAAATCGATCAAGCCTTAGCTTATCTAAAAAAGATGTAAAAGCCCTTATATTGTCCTAAAAAAATGTTATACTAGTGTTAATAAGGAGGTTTTATATGTCACAAAACCTTGATAAGACAATGGCTTTCAAAAAAGAAGATTTTGAAAAGCAGAATATTAAAGAACTTTTGAATGATATCAAAGATTCGCTGGAAGAGCGAGGGTATAATGCGATTAATCAGATCTCAGGCTATTTAATTACTTCTGATCCCGCTTATATTTCGTCGCACAAAGGCGCCCGCACCAAAATCCAATCGGTCGAACGCTATGAAATCATTGAAGAATTGGTCCGCTTTTATTTAGAGCACAAATAATGCGTATCTTAGGTTTAGATCTTGGCACAAGGACCATGGGGATCGCACTCAGCAATCCATCACAAACACTGGCTTCAATGAAGGAGACCTATCGTTTTGCTGACCGTGATTTTGATGCGGCCTTTGCCTATATCTGTACATACATTGAACAATATGCAATTAAAGAGGTAGCCTTAGGACTACCTCTACATATGAATGGCTCTTATGGAGATAGTGCAGCATATTGTCTTTCTTTTAAAGAGCGTTTAGAAAGTCTAGGTCTTGAAGTCGTTATGATCGATGAGCGTCTAACTAGTGTTATGGCTAACAAACTCTCAGCTTTTTTGAACAATTCTGCCGCAAAACGCAAGGCCAAGGTTGATCAAATGGCTGCCGTCGAGATCTTACAAACTTATTTAGATCAAAAAAGGAGCAAACATGGATAATACAATCTATATCAAACAAGAAGATGGCAAAGAAGTTGCAATGCAGATTATCTGTACCTTTGAACACGATGAAAAGTCTTTTGTCTTGGTTGAAGGAGATGACGCTGCAGCCTTTCTATTTAAATATGATGAAGAAGGCAATTTGGAAGCTGTCGAAGATGAAGATGAGTTAGCTATTGCCGAAGAGATCTTGGGGGCATTGGAAGATGAAGCGATCGACTAAATTGCTGATCGCTGTCATGACGCTAATCATTCTTTGCATTGCATCTCTTATCTTTTATCTCATGACGATCTTGGCCCCAGTTGCCGATCAAGAAGATATTGTCGATTTTCATATTGAAAGCGGCAGCAGTTCGAAGGATGTCTTAAATGAGCTCATGGCACAAGATATCATCAAAGATTCGCCCCTGACTTATTACTATATGCGTCTTTTTCATCCCTCATCTTTTGTTGCAGGGGACTTTAAGGTAGACCGGTCCTGGGGTTTAAACGAAATACTAGATCATCTCTCGAATCAGGATAATGTGATCGAAGATACGGTCCGTCTTACCTTTTATGAGGGGGAATGGTTAAAGAGTTATGCTCATAAGCTGGCCGCTGAGACAAATGTGGGATATGATGAACTTTTAGCGTTGTGGAATGATGAAAGTTATGTGCGCTCCTTGATGTCCGATTATCCGTTTTTGAGCGAAGATATCTTTAATGAAGACAGCCGTTATCTTTTGGAAGGTTATCTCTTCCCAGATACCTATGATTTTTATCGGCAGACAGATGCCGATACGATCACTCGGACTTTCTTAGATCACGCTTTGGCCTTTTATAATGAAAACCTGGATCTTTTTGAAGCATCGGAATTGTCGGTCCACGAGATCTATACGCTGGCGTCGATCGTTCAATTTGAAGGCAATAATGAAGAATCGATGAAAATGATCGCCGGCATCTTCTTGAATCGTTTGGCGATCGGGATGGACTTAGAAAGTTCGGCCACAGTTTGTTACGCCTTAGATCTTGATGATGATGACAATTGGCTGGAGTGCGAATTTAATCCTAATTATGATTCACCATACAACACATATGTGAATGCAGGACTTCCCCCTGGACCAATTTTAAACCCGGGCAGTCAAGCCATTATGGCTGTCTTAGAGCCGACGGACAGTGATTATTTATTCTTTATGGCTGACATTTGTAGTGATGGTCAGATCTATTATAGCGAGACTTATGAAGAACATGCCGCTAATGTCGAGCGCTATTTGACTTGTTATTAGGAGAGAAAGATGAAAAGACCGATTATTATAGGGATCGCAGGGGGTAGCGCTTCCGGCAAGACTTCGATTGCGCGTACGCTTTACGACACCTTTGAAAAGACTAATTCCGTCGTGATCATCAAGGAAGATGATTATTATAAGAATCAAGACCATCTGACGATGGAGGAAAGGGTCAAGACCAATTATGATCATCCATTTGCTTTTGATCACGAGCTTATGATGCAACAGTTAGGCGCATTGATCAAACGGCAGGATATTGAAAAGCCGATCTATGATTATGTCAATCATACACGTTTTAAAAAAACAGAACATGTTCATGCTTCTGATGTCATCATCCTTGAAGGTCTCTTCGTTTTGGACAATAAGGACTTGCGCGATCTATTAGATATTAAGGTCTTTGTCGATACACCCAGCGATGTGCGTTTCATACGCCGGCTTTTGAGAGATGTCAACGAACGGAAAAGAACTCTTGACAGCGTCGTTGAACAATACTTGACCACGGTAAGAGTCATGCACGAACAATTCATTGAACCGTCAAAAAAATATGCCGATCTGATTATTCCAGAGGGCGGTAAAAACTATGTAGCGATCGATCTTTTGGTCACTAAAATCGGTAGTATAATCTCACAAAACATGTTATAATCTTTAAGCGTTTGAGGAGGCCCTTATGACAGAAGAAAAATATTTAGTTACTGAAGAAGGTCTAGCTGATCTTAAAACTGAGTTAGATACTCTGATTCATGTTACCCGTGAAGAAGTTAAAGAAGAATTAAAACAGGCCCGTGCTCAAGGGGACTTATCGGAAAATGCCGATTATGATGCTGCCAGAGATAGGCAGGCCCATGTTGAAGCGCGAATTAAAGAATTGGAACACATGATCGCCAATGCAGAGATCATCAAAGATTCGCGTTCTGATAAATATGTGCGGGTTGGTTCGACCGTAGAGATCGAGGATCTTGAATTGCATGAAGTTCATACCTATACGATCGTCGGGACGATTGAAGCCGATCCTTTAAACGGCAAGCTTTCTAATGTAACGCCCCTGGCCGAAGCGATCTTAGATCAAAAAGTCGGTTCAACAGTCACTGTTAATGTCGATGAACCCTACGATGTCAAGATCATTTCGGTAAAATAATTTCAGGAAAAACATATCAAAGTAGAAATAAACAGGTGAAAGGAGCCTGTTTTTTTATGACCCACAAGTATCTTGCCTTAATAACAACACTGGTCGTCTTGATCATTATCAGTTTTGCTTATCTAACAAGTATCGATGTAAATGCGTTAGCTTTAAGTCCAAGAGATAACTTAAAACCATTGATCTTAGCTGAAAGTGAACATCTGAAAGTTGAAAAAGATAATCCCTATTTTGATCCATCCACAAATTTCAAGATACTTTCAAGATCGTCATTCAGTCTCAGCTATAAAAGCGAACTCGACCTTGCACAAAGTGGGCAATATGACTATACACTATTTGTAGAAAACAAGCATAGTACTGCTGATAAAAAGATTAAAATCGAAGTATGTGAACCCTCAAAGGAAGTGGAGTTTGTAAAAGAAACGATTATCGTCAAAGATGATACAAAAGAAAAGACAGACACGAGTTTTAAAAAAGAAGATCAAGAAAGCATGGATCTAAAATTAAACTTCATTGATCTTCCTTTTGGCTCGGATCAGGATGATTTGATCAGCCTACTTAATACTAAACTGACGATCAGTGAAAAGACCCTTATTGATTATGGAATGGTCAATTTTAGCAAAAAGGGCAGTTATCCGATCTACCTGTACGATAATGAAAAGCGCTATGAAATCGTCGTCCATCTTTATTAAACTCAAATTATGCTTTACCTTATTGCTGATGATGGGGCTTATGGGCCTTGTTTTATTTGAACCCGCCTTTGATAAAGTAGACGAGCGCTTGACTTTTAAAGTCGAAGTTAAAGGTGCGGCATATAATAGCGGGATCTTTGAAGCTAGAAAGGGCATGTGTATTAATGATCTTTTAAAAGAAGTCGACTTAAAGGAAGAAGCTGATCTTAGCACACTTAATTTAAATCAGCTTTTGAGTCCAGAAATGGTCATTGTGATCGCTGAATATCACGATGATCGCGTTTCCATTAACACAGCAGATCTAGAAGAACTCGATTCACTGGAAGGTATCGGACCCTCATTAGCCCAAGCTATCATCGATTACCGTCAAAAAGAAGGGGGCTTTAAAGAACTTGAGGAACTAATGGAAGTAAAAGGGATCGGAGAGAATAAATTTGCTAAGATTAAAGAAGATATTTCACTCTGACCATTATCTTAAGATCGTATTTTTTCTTGTTTTATCCTGCATTATAAATAATGTAGCATTTTTAGCTGTCAGTATATTTCTTTTAAAAAAGAAAGACCGTTTGATCTTTATCGTATTATTTATCGCTCTGCTTCTAAGAAGCACTTTGGCCTATCTTCCTTTTGATATCTATTATGTCAATGAGATCACAAGCAGCGGTGCTAACGCCAGCAACCTTTTAAGAGAAGTCAGGATTTTTGAAGAAGATCTCAATTATGGCGATGTAATCAAGGTAGATGATATCCAAAAAGAAGGCAGTGATTTTAAAAGCGAAGAATATGAGCTGCTTTTTTCATCTTTTGATACAAGGGCTCTTCTTTTAGATCACTTAAATAAATTAGATAATGCTCAATTAAGACTGGTCCTTCAAAGGCTTCTTTTGGGGATCTACCCTGATACAAAAAGTTTGGGTTATAACTTTGAAATCGGTCTTTCACAGTTTGTCATTATCTCTTTTATTCTTAAAAAAATAAGATATAAGTTCCGTTTTGATCTGGATATCATCGTCGCTTGCCTTCCTTTGTTCTTACTGGAGGGAATGAGTTATCAGCTTTTTAGAATCATTGTCTTGTTGTACCTGCAAAGGCACTTTGATAAAAGCGAGGCTCTAGCTTATAGCGCCTTGCTGATGATGTTTTTGGACCCCTTTAAAATTACCTCTATGTCCTTTATTTTTCCTTTTTTGTTACGCTTCATTTTGCTTTTTCAAAAGAAAAAATGTTTTAGATTCACTCTCGCTTTACTACAATCCTGTCTGTTTGACGGCTATAGTTTATTAAATATCTTCTTCTTTCGCCCCCTTGTTTTTTTTAGTTATATCATGGCTTTAATTGGCTTGATCTTTTCATTTTTAAATATAGATTATCTGATCCGGAGCTATCTTTTAATCTTTGAAACAATCAATTATTTGCTCTTTTTTGAAATAAGGGGCCAGATCTCGTTTTTGGCGCTATCTATTCTATTGCTATTGATGTCCTTGATCAAAATAAAAAAAGATCAAGTTAAACTCCTTTTTTTGACGCTCTTTCTTTTATCCGGTCTCAATACACCGCTTTATGCGGTCCATTTTATCGACGTGGGGCAGGGTGATGCGATTTTGCTTCAAAGTTCGCTGGCCAGCGAGAATATTTTGATCGATACCGGCAGCACTTATAATTATCAGCGTTTGAAGAAAGCTTTAAAGAAACATGGTGTTTATACGATCGATCATTTGATCATAACACATCTTGATAAGGATCACAGTGGCAATATTGAAAATTTAGCCTATGACTTTAAGGTTGAAGAGATCCATCTAAGTCATGATGATCTTATTACTGACAAATTCGCCATTTATAGTCTAAATAAAAACGACTATGATAATGAAAATGCCAATTCCCTGGTCTATTATCTGGAACTTAATGAGCTGAGTTTTTTATTCACTGGCGATATTACAAGCGAGGTCGAAAAAGAGCTCGTCGCTGCTTATGACCTTAAGATCGATGTTTTAAAACTGGCACACCATGGCTCTGATACATCAACTTCAGCTTATTTCTTAAAACATAGCTGGCCTGATCTCGCAATTGCATCGACCAGCGGGGCTTATGGTCATCCAAGCCCTGATGTTTTAAAACGTTTAGAATCTTTTGGGATTAAGACTCTAGTGACCAAAGACAGCGGTGATATCAGTTTTTATAGTCTCAATAAATACCTGAATTTTTATCAATGCCAAGGTAGATTTGCTATAATTATGAAGTGATTTATCTATTTAGTGGCGATGATGAAATAGCGATTAGAAATGCGATCAATAAGCTTGGAAAAGCACAAAAGATCCAGAGTGAGGATATTCACATTTATAGAGTAGATGAAGGCCTGTCTTGGGCTGAAATCTTTGATGATTTAGATGGATTGCCTTTTTTTAGCGAACATAAACTGGTCGTCATAAGGGGCGATTTTACAAAAAAGATCGCAGAGCACGAACAAAAGATGCTTTTGCGTTACCTGGATAATCCCTCGCCCTATAGTGATCTCGTCTTTGATCTAAATGGCGCAAATCTTGACAAACGTCTTAGTATCACCAAGACGCTGTTAAAAAAGACTAATGTTCAAACTTTTGTTTTAAAAGACCGTGTCAGTATGGCAGGCATCCGTGGTATCTTTAAAAAAGCAGACCAAAAGATCAGTGATGAAGCTTTGGCATATTTATTAAATGCTTGTCAAAACGATAGTTGGTATCTCAAGAATTGTATTGATATTCTTTTGACTTATGGTCAGGATGTCGATCTTAAGCTTATTTCACAAATGATCGAAAGACATCTAGAAGACGATATCTTCAATTTGACAAATGCGATCTTCGAAAACAAAACAGCGCTCGCCCTAAAAATCTTGCAGGATTTCAAAAAGAGGGGGCTTAGCCCTTTCTATATTCTAGCGACCTTAGCAAGTCAATTCCGTTTTTTGAATGTTGTCAAGATCTTACGCTATCAAGAACATTTTAACACCGATCTGATCGCTGAACATTTAAAGGCCAAGCCCTATCGCATCACGATGTCTTTGAAAAATTTGGAGAAACTAAAAGGTAAGGATCTATTATATTTACTCTCTTCTTTAAGCAAGATCGATCAAGAATTAAAAAGTTCGACTTTGCTAGACCAATATGTTTATTTAGAATTATATATTATGAGGTTATTGAATGCAGGCAATTAAGGATATCTATCGGATCGGTTATGGTCCCAGCTCTTCACACACGATCGCCCCGATGCGGGCGGCTAAGATCTTTCTTGAAAATAATGAGCCATTTGAAACTTATACAGTCAATCTTTATGGCTCATTAGCTTTAACGGGCAAGGGTCACCATACCGATCGAATTCTCAAAGAAGTTCTAGGAGAAAGAGCCAAGATCAATTTTTGTTTGGATCGCTCTAAAGACAACTGCTTTGAGATCATCGGTCGTAACAAGACAAAAGAAGTGCTTTGGCATATAAGATCGCTTGGCGGAGGAGCGATCGAGATCGCTGAGTTTCCTGAACTTGACGATAATAAGGAAGTATATGAATTAAATCATTTCAGCCAGATCAAACAGTATTTGAAAGACCACGATCTCAGCTTGATCGAATATATCAAAAGCCATGAAAACGATCTTGAAGCTCACTTGAATGAGGCTTTAAACGCGATGCTGGAAAGCGTGGAGCGTGGTTTAAAATATGAAGCCAAAATAAATGATGATCTCAAAATTGACAAGATTGCTAAACAGCTTTATGAACAGGCCATATTAAAACATGATGATGATCTGAAAAAGATGTCCTATGCCTATAGTGCAAGTGAAGAAAACGCCTTAGGGCATACAGTTGTTACCGCGCCTACTTTAGGTTCTTGTGGGATCGTAGCTTCTTTAATGTATTATGCCTATCATGATCTAAAGATCGAAAAAGATCGTTTGATCCAAGCTTTAATGGTTGGCGGTCTTTTTGGCAATATCATCAAAACTAACGCCACGATCTCAGGAGCCCTTGGCGGTTGCCAGGCCGAAGTAGGTAGCGCTTGTGCTATGGCTAGTGCGATGATCGCCTTTTTAAACAATGAAGATCTCGATGTGATCGAATATGCAGCAGAAATCGGGATCGAACACCATTTAGGCTTAACTTGTGATCCTGTCAAAGGTTATGTCATCATACCATGTATAGAAAGAAATGCTGTTGCGATTTTGCGCAGTTTTGATGCCGCTAAATTATCTGCCAATCTGCTAAAATTCAGAACGCACTTAGTTTCTTTTGACATGGTTGTCTCTTCGATGAATTATACAGGCCAAAAACTATCGCCCGAATTAAAAGAGACAAGCTTGGGTGGTCTGGCCTTGGAGTTTAAAGATGATCAAACTGCCTGAACTTTTAGCGCCTGCCGGCTCCTATGAAGCCTTTATTGCTGCCTTATATGCAAACGCAGATGCTGTATATCTGGGTATCAAGAATTATGGGGCACGCGCTTTTTGTGATAATTTCGACCAGGAAACCTTATCAAAGATCATTAAAGTCGCACATTTAAATAGACTTAAGATCTATGTCACCTTAAATACCTTAATCAACGAAGAAGAGCTGTCCAATGTCTTAAAAGAAGTCGACCGCTTATACAAACTGGGGGTCGATGCCGTTTTGGTGCAGGATCTGGGCCTGGCTTATTGTATTAAGAAGAAATATCCAGATTTTGAATTACATGCCTCGACCCAAATGAATATCAATGATCCAAGCTCTTGTGACTTCTTAGAGCGTTTTGGTTTTAAACGGGTCGTTTTGGCAAGAGAAAGCTCACTTGAGACGATTCAGAAGTTTACAAAGTCCCCGTTGGAGGTTGAGGTCTTTGTCCATGGTGCCTTATGCATTGCCTACAGCGGTCAGTGTCTTTTGTCATCATCTTTAGACCAGCGCTCTGGTAACAAGGGCATTTGTGCTCAATATTGCCGCATGCTTTATGAGGTATATGATCTTGAAAAGAAACAAGCCCTTAGTAAACCTCAATATTTATTAAGTCCGAAAGATCTTTGCGTGATCGATCGCTTAGAGGATCTTTTAAAGTTAAATGTAGCTTCCTTAAAAATTGAAGGTCGCATGAAATCGCCGTCTTATGTCTATCTTGTGACCAGTCTCTATCGAAAGGCCTTAAACGCTTTTTTGAAAGGTGAAAAATATAAGATAGATCAAGATCATTTAAATGAGCTCAAGATCGCCTATAATCGCGATTTCACCCTCGGACATATCTTTCATAAAGCAGGCGATGACTTATATAATCGTCAAAGCCCTAAACATCAGGGCCTCTATTTGGGATATACCACTAAGTGCCAAGATCGGCAGTTTAGCTTTAAGCTTGAGCACGATTTAAAAAGGGGTGACGCCTTGCGCCTATTGACCAAGGATCAAGAAGAAGGCTATATCGTCAATGAGATCTATCTGCATCATAAACAAGTTGTAAGTGCTTCTAAAGGCGAAACGATCACTTTGCCCTTAAGGCGAAAACTTAAGGCGCCTTTTAAGATCTACCTCACCAAAAGAGAAGTCGATATCATCAATCATCGTCCTAAGTTCCCCATTCAAATGGAGCTTAAAGCATATGTGTCAAAGCTTCCAGTTTTAACACTACACTTTGAAGATTTCAAGGTTGAAATCAAAGGAGATGAAGTGCTGCCATCAGCCAACAAGATCGCCTTAGATGAATCTTCCGTCTTTAAACAACTCGCTAAATTAAACGATACGGTCTATGAACTTCAAGAATTAAAATTGTGTACCAACGGGGTCTTTATGCCTTCTTCTAAATTAAACGAGCTTCGCCGAAGAGCGGTCGAAGAATTAGATGCTTTGCGCTTAAAAATCAAACGTGAAAATCAGCCCTGCCGTTTAAACTTTAAGAAAAGCGAAACCAGCCCTTATCGAATGATGATCGAAGTTTGTACGGAAGAACAGTATCTGCTTTTAAAAGATTATAAGCATATTATATTTATATCGAGCTCTTTAACTTTATCATCTAAATATCCAGCGATCAATTACCTTCGCTCGCCGATCAACGAACGTGCTGTGAATGATCCTTTCTTAAGAGTATCTAGCCAGCTAGGCGACTTAGGAAAGCATAAGATCGCTTACTACACTTTAAATATCGCCAATTCATCTTCAATTTCCCTTTTGCGTGATCTTGGCTATAGCGATATTATCCTATCAACTGAACTTAATGAAAATAATTTAGCATTTCTCACACAAAAAATCGATGATTTGAGCGGTCTATACTATATGACCTATGGAAGGCGTGATCTAATGTATCTCAAAAGAGATCCGCTTTACGGATATAGTGGCAAGCTAGGTCTTAGAGACCTCAATAAACGGATCTTTCCGCTTTATAAGGATGATGAAGGTTTATCCCATCTTTTGGAAAACGAGCCTCTTGATCGGCCTGTTATAAAAGGTCTAAGGCCTTTTTGGCGCTTAACTGTTGAAAATCGGGATGAAGTTATGACTTTGATCAAAGAAAAAGCTTTAAATTTGTTATAATTATATAGATGAGGAAAAGTAGATGTTTTTAAAAAGAATCGAGATGCAGGGTTTCAAATCCTTCGCAGATCGCGTAACGATAAATTTCGATCACAACATGACTGGGATCGTCGGTCCTAATGGTTGTGGCAAATCCAACATAGCTGATGCGATAAAATGGGTCTTAGGCGAACAAAGCGCCAAAACTTTGCGTGGCGAAAAGATGAGCGACGTTATTTTTGCAGGATCTTTAAAACGTCGTGGCGTCAACATGGCCGAGGTGACCCTTGTCTTTGACAATAGTAAACGTAATCTCAACTATGATGCCGATGAAGTTGAATTAACAAGACGTATCTATAAAGATGATCAAGATGCCGAATATTTGATCAATCATCAAAATGTACGTTTGAAGGATGTGATTGACCTGGTACTTGACAGTGGTCTTGGCAAAGATTCGCTATCGATGATCTCGCAAGGAAATATTCAGTCTTTTGCAGAAGCTAGGCCCTATGACCGCCGTGCGATATTTGAGGAAGCGGCAGGAGTAGCGCGCTACAAAAAAAGAAAGATCGAAGCAATCAATCGCTTAGAGCGTACGAAAAATAATCTCGAAAGAACTTACGACATTCTATCGGAATTAGAAAAACAAGTAGGACCTTTAAAAAGGCAAGCTAAAAGGGCTGAACTGTATAAAGACAAAAAAGAAGCTCTAGAAGCAATTGAAACGGCGGTATTGGTCGAAGAGATCTCCTTGTTGCAAGACCAAGTCAATGCCTTTAAAGATCTTATCGTGGAACTCGATACAAAGATCGAGACTTTAGAGAGTGGAATTACGATCCGAGAAAACCAGAATTTTCAAGCCAAGGAAGAAGCCAGGGAACTCGAAAGAAAAATTAACGATGATTCAACATCCCTGATTGCGACGATCAATGAGATTCAGGTTTTGGAAAATCGTCATACGGAGCTTGAACAAAAGCGAAAATATGCGATCGAGCATGGTAATGACGAAGAAAAAAGTGCGCATTTAAAAGATCTCTATCTAGAAGCTAAGAATGAGTATGAAGATCGCCAGAAGCGCCATGATGAATTAAATGAAAAATTAGAGAACGATCTCCATAAACAGGCTAAACTATCACGCGATCTAGCTAATTTAACGCTGGAAAAAGACGAAGCTGCTGCCTTAGTCAATCGCCTGAAAAATCGTCAAGAGATTTTGGAGAATCTCATTAAAAATCCTTTTGATCAGGTGCATGGCGGCGTAAAGGCAGTTTTAGATAATAGTTTCAGCCTTTACGGCATCAAAGGTGTGATCGCAAAGCTCATCACGCCTCAAGATGGCTATGAACAATCACTAGAGGCCGCTTTAGGCGGGGCCTTATATAATATCGTGACTAAAGATGAGGCGTCGGCCAGAAATGCAATCAGTTTTCTAAAGAAAAATCGCATGGGCCGGGCGACCTTTTTGCCTATGAATGTCATGAAAGCGCGCAACATCCGAAATGATCAAGAATTGATTGCCAAAAATACCGCTGGTTGTCTTGGTCTAATGTCTGATTTTGTCAATTGTGAGGACGAATACCTTGACATCTGCTTAAATCTTTTAGGTACGGTATTGGTGTGCGAAGATCTTGAAAGTGCCAATCATTTGGCCAGCCTTTTGAAATACACCCTTAAGATCGTGAGCTTAGATGGTGATATTGTCAATCGTGGTGGATCGATGACCGGTGGGCGAAACAAGAATACAAGTTCGATGTTGTCGGCCAATCGGGATCTGGCCAAAGTTAAAAGTGACTTAGTCTCTTTTGAAGCTCAAGCTGCTTTAAAAAATAAGGAATATCAGGAATTGATACTAAAAAGGCAGCAATTGGAAGATGATATTACAAAGGAAAGGATCGCTTTGGCCAGTCTAGAAAGCGTACTTGAAGTTAAACGTTCCAAACTAATCAAAGCTGAAAATGATCTAAAGCTACTAAATATCGATACTGATATCAATGACGAGCATTTTAACGATGACATCATATCTTTCCTAAATCAGAGCTATTCAAAAAGAGATGAGCTCAATAACGCGCTTAAGATCAATCGCAATCACCGCGAGCAATTGAACACAGAGATCGAGCGCAAGGATCAGCAAATCACTCAGCTGCGTAAAGATCTGCGTGAAGATGAAAAGCGGCGCTCCGATACTTCTAATCAATTAGCGATCATTGAAACAAAGCTCAAAAGCGATCTGGAACGCCTGGGTCAAGAATATGGCATGACTTTTGAATACGCCAAAGAAAATGTCGCTAAACTAGAGATCGACAATGCTAAAGAAGAGGTCTTGCGTTTAAGACAAGAGATCCAGAATTTGGGTCATGTCAATATGGAAGCACCTTTAGAATACTCCAAGATCGCTGAACGCTATGATTTTCTGAAAAAGAACTATGACGACCTTTTAAATTCTCGCGATAAAATTTTAGCTGCGATCGCAGAAATGGATGAAACCATGAAATCAGAATTCAAAAAGACCTTTGAAGCGATCAATGCTGAATTGCCCAAGACTTTTAAAGCCTTGTTCGGTGGCGGTAAAGCTAGGTTAGTCATGGAAGATCCAGAGGATATCTTAAATACGGGCATCGATATCGACGTTGAACCGCCTGGCAAGACGATCAAGTCGATCCGCTTGTTCTCGGGTGGGGAAAAAAGTCTTATTGCGATCTGTGTTCTATTTACAATCATCAAAGTCAAGGGTGTTCCTTTAGTCATATTTGATGAGGTCGAAGCCGCCTTAGACCAAGCCAATGTAGAACGTTTTGCCAAATATACCCAAAGTCTTAAGGATTCCTGTCAATTTATCATCATTACCCATCGCTCAGGTACGATGGTCGAATGTGATGTCTTATACGGAGTCACGATGCAGCATCAGGGAGTTTCGCAGATGTTGAAAGTCGAGCTGGTCGATGCGATCAGGATGAGCGATGAAAAAGAGGAAGAGCTATGAGTTTCTTTAACAATTTAAAAAATATCTTTACAAAAGACAGCAAAGATCGCTATCTTAGCGGTTTTTCTAAAACAAATGAAGCAATCGGCGCCAAATTAAAGATCATAACTGCCGGAGGCAAAGTTGATCCCAATACTTTCTTGGAAGAGTTGATGGTCACTTTGCTGGAGGCTGATCTTGGCTATAAGACAGCTGAACTGGTCTGTAATGAGTTTGAAAAGGAAATGAAAAACTATGTGGCGATGTCATCGCGCGATGTCTTTATCATTTTAAAGAAAGTCCTTAAGAGGATCTATGGTGATGAAAACAGCGAAATCGTGCTGAATGATAACGGACCGACTGTAATATTGCTGGTCGGGGTCAATGGCGCTGGGAAGACATCGACAATCGCCAAGCTTGCCCATATGTTTAAAAAAGAAGGGCGCTCTATTGCTTTGGTTGCAGGTGATACCTTTAGGGCAGGGGCAACAGAACAATTAGAACTCTGGGCAAACAAATTAGAGCTTCCAATTATCAAGGGCAAGGAAAATCAAGATCCCAGCAGTGTTTTAGTAGATGGCTGTCGCTATGCAAAAGAAAAACAAATCGATATCTTGCTTTGCGATACAGCCGGACGGCTTCAGACCAAGGTCAATCTAATGAATGAGCTCAGCAAGATGAAAAAAGTCATTGGACGCGAGATCGAAGGGGCACCACATGACACCTGGCTCGTCTTGGATTCAACAACAGGACAAAACGGTCTTTCGCAAGGCGAACTGTTCAATGAAGCAACTAAACTTAGTGGTATTATTTTAACTAAAATGGACGGCACTTCTAAAGGCGGGATCGTTATTGCGCTTAAGAATCTTTTAAAAGTACCGGTCGTCTTTGTGACGATGGGTGAGACAATGGAAGACCTGAGGCCCTTCGATCTGACTCTTTATCTTGACAGCATTCTAAAGGAGATGGAAGATGAAAACCTCTAAGATCGATGAAAGCCTGTTATTAGATTTTTATGCCTCGTTGTTGACGACCAAACAAGTCAAGGTTTTAAATGCCTATTTAAATGAGGATCTTTCCATGCAGGAGATCGCCGAAGATCTTGAAGTCTCTAAAAGTGCGATCAACGATCTGATCAAGCGCAGTATCAATCAGATGCATAAACTAGAGGAAAATTTGTCTCTGGTAGCGAAATTTAAGAAAAGAAATGCACTTTATGATAAATTAGAAAAGATCAAAGAACCTATGATCAGTGATATCATAAAAGAATTTAAAAAAATAGAAAGTGAGGATTAATATCATGAGCAAGGTTATTGCAGTTAATGCAGGTTCTTCATCGCTGAAGTTCCAATTATTCCAAATGCCAGAAGAGGAAGTCTTGACTTCCGGGGTCGCTGAAAGGATCGGTCTTGAAGAAGGAATCTTTACGATCAAAGTCAATGGCGAAAAGATCTCTAAAAATCTTCCGATCAAGGATCATAGCGTCGCTGTTAAACTACTTTTGGAGGCTTTGCAAGAATATAAGATCGTTGAGGATCTCGATGAGATCGTCGCTGCAGGCCATAGAATCGTGCAAGGAGGCGCCTATTTTAAAGAATCAGTAGTCGTTGATGAGGATGTCGTCGCTAAAGTTGATGAATTATGCGAACTTGCACCTTTGCATAACCCAGCTCATCTTATCTGTTATCGCGCTTTTAAAGAAGCACTTCCACAGATCGGCCATGTCTTTGTCTTCGACACAGCTTTCCATCAGACAATG
>CALVCF010000078.1 GCA_944325935.1 uncultured Erysipelotrichaceae bacterium
ATACGAGATTGGGAATCAGATAATCCCCATATTGGGTGTAGGTCAGTTTCATAACGGCCTCCTTTGTGGGAATGTGTGGAGTTGACAGTTACGGTCAGGTGCAGGGCATCCCTCCTTCATCACAACTGTCTTTTCATTCGTCACAAATGAGCCGCGGTCATGATGTAATTTTCGGTGGTGTAATCCACCCTTTATAAATTACATCATGCTAATAAATGTTGTGTGTATAGCTTCAAGAATTCTTTCTTGTTCTGAAACAGGAGGCAACGGAATTAAGTATTGTTCTATAAATTCTCTGCCAATTCTTTTTTGTCCTACTGCGCCTGAAAATGCATTAATTCCATCTAAAATAAAATCATTGCGCTTAATGTACCACAAAACATATTCGGGAAGCACAGTGTTTTCTAAAGTTCTGATAATGTGTAATTCTGTAGTCCCTGCTCCATAGCCTAATTTCTGATGTATGATGATTGGCGTAGCCCTCCTTTATTAACGGCATTGGAATAAATGAAACTTTAATGTCATCCTGTATCGAATTACGAGGATTTATTATAAATCCACTTGAAAATCTACACCATACCCATCCATCCGGCACATCAAACGGTATTTCATCTTCAATACATTTCGTAGTTCCATCCTGAAACTGCTCATAATACAAATTATAGGTATGATTGGGTCTTAGGGATAATCCCTAACGAATGGTATTTTTGACACCTGACCATAAATACACTGCTCGCTATACTAGTACCATTTATGGAAGTATGTCCATAAATGGTCTGCTCGCTTCAGCTAAAACAATTTCTTTGGCTCCATTTTGGATGTTATTCATCATTTGAACCCATCCAATAGGATCATTTGCCTTAAGCTTTTCATCTATCTTTTCTTGAGATTTAAGTGATGAAATGATTGATTCATAAAGCTCGTCCGCTTCTTCTTCAACAAGTTTTATATGAGTAAGTAGCTGCTGTTTTGTTAGAAGATTGTAGTAAATGATCTTATGATTTCTTTTGAGATAATCCTTATATCTTCTTCCAAAGAAACCAATTCGATATTCATTTTGATTGTTAAGTCTTAGTGTTGGGATATCATAATCGCCGATTCTTTCATACTCAATTGCCATAGATTTGTTTCCTCCTGCTATAAATATACTTGCTATATCTTTATCAATCGAGGATGAAAATGACAGTGTTAAATGAAGAAAATAATCGTATAAAACAATACACACTATCTTATACAATGTGATAGCGAGCAGTGTATTTGGATAACCGCTGTTATCAAATACCTATTTTAAGGATAATCCCTAATACCCTTATCTAAAGAAAAAAGATCACTATCTCTAGTAATCTTCTATGTTTAGACTAACTCTTATCGCAAATCCGCCAGGGAAGAAATAAGTGTTCGTCTGATACGCATATGGTGGAGGCTAAGGGACTCGAACCCATGACCCCTTCCACGTCAAGGAAGTGCTCTCCCAACTGAGCTAAGTCTCCGCATGCTTTAAGATAATAACAAATTCTATCTTTAAATGCAAATAAAATGGTCGGGATGACAGGATTTGAACCTGCGACCTCTTACTCCCGAAGCAAGCGCGCTACCAAGCTGTGCTACATCCCGGTGCTTACTATTCTATAATAATTTTTAAAAAAAAGCTAGATGTAGCTTATTTTTCATTTTAAGGGCCTTAAATTGAATGTTTATAAAATATTAGTACCTGTATTAGTGCAAATTATGACTTGAATACGTGCCTAAAAGCGCAAAAAATGCTATAATCATGGAGGTAATAGTTCTATGATCTACATTACTTCTGAATACATTACTTTAGGCCAATTCTTAAAACTGGCAAATCTTATCGAAAGTGGAGGCGAGGCTAAGTTTTTTCTTAGATCTCATCTCGTTTTTGTCAATGATGAAAAGGAAGAGCGACGCGGCCGCAAATTGTATCCGGGCGATCTGATCAAGATCGATGGCGAGGAATTTGAATTAGCCCATGCGGATTAAAGAGGCTGAACTTCGCTATTTTCGAAGTTATGAGAATTTAAGGCTTAAATTTGATGATAATCTGAATATTATCATCGGTCCCAATGGTTCAGGCAAGACCAATATCTTAGAAAGCCTGGTCTTTATGTCCAATACGCATTCTTTTCGCACTAATGACGATGACATATTGATCAATAAAGAGGCTGACTTTGCCAAGATCGAACTATTAACTGACCATCATAAGCTCAAGGCTGTCATTTCTAGAAACGGGAAATCTTTGTATCTTGACGATAGCAATATCAAACGATCTTCGGATTTTATCGGCCAACTCAAGATTGTTTTATTTGAGCCAAGCGAGCTCGATCTATTTTCTGATTCCCCGCGTGTGAGAAGGAAATTTCTTGATCTTGAGATCGGGAAAGTCGATCACGACTACCTTGTTAGCTCGATTATTTATGCCAAACTGCTCAAGGACAAAAATGCGCTTTTAAAACAAGAAGAAATCGATGATGTATATCTATCGATGCTTGATGAAAAGATGGCGCCCCTTATCAGCAAGATCTATGCGAAGCGCTCTGCTTTTATCACCTTTATCAACAAATATCTCAATCCTTATTACCAAAGGCTCACTATGAGTAGTGATGAAGTTAAAGTTGAGTATAAAAGCGATATGAGCGCCGATCCAAACGAGGTCTTGGATGTTTTAAAAAAGGCCAGCAAGCGCGATCGCCTTTTGACCTATGCCTCTAAAGGTGTTCATAAAGACGATCTTGAGATCTATTTTAACGAAAGAGCGATCACAAGTTTTGCCTCGCAAGGTCAAAAAAGAATGGCGCTGATCGCCTTAAAACTTTCCCTTATGCGCTACATTTATGCCAACACCTCAGAATATCCGATCTTGTTGCTGGATGATATTTTATCAGAGCTTGATCTTGCCAACAGCGCGCGCTTATTAAATCTCTTAGATGATGATATACAGATCATCATTACGACAACTGATCTTAAAAATATAGCGATCAAAAAGAAATATCGCTTATTCGATATAGGAAAGGAAGGTCTATGACAAATAAGGAAACACATTATACTGCCGAAGACATCCAGGTCCTGGAAGGTCTTGAGGCCGTCAGGGTCAGACCTGGTATGTACATTGGCTCGACTTCTTCAAGAGGTCTTCATCACCTGGTTTGGGAGATCGTCGACAATTCGATCGACGAAGCTCTAGCGGGTTATGCAACTACGATCGATGTAACAGTTGATGAAAATGATGTTGTCACCGTGCGGGACGACGGGCGTGGTATGCCAGTCGGAATTCATGAAAAAACAGGGGTCTCGACAGTTGAGACCATCTTTACGGTCTTACATGCTGGAGGTAAGTTTGGCGGCGGCGCCTATAAAGTATCCGGTGGTCTACATGGGGTAGGGGCCAGCGTAGTCAATGCTTTAAGCGAATGGCTGGAGGTCAAGGTAATTTCAGGCGGCAAGATCTATTTCATGCGCTTTGAAAATGGCGGTCATGTCAAAGAGAGCCTTCATGTTATCGGCGATGCTAAAGAGGGAGAAAGCGGCTCGGAAGTTCGCTTTAAAGCTGATCCTACCATCTTCCTTGAGGGCACGGAATATGATTATCAGACTTTGTTTGAAAGATTTAGACAGATCGCTTTCTTGAATAAGGGTATCAAGATCAATTACTATTATTTAAAGGGTGAAAAAAAGGAACATACCTTCTGTTATACCGGCGGCTTAAAGGAATATGTCGCTTATCTCAATCGGAATAAGAATGTCTTGCATGATGAGATCATCTACATCGAAGGTTTTGACCAAGAGACCAATATTACCGTTGAGATCGCCATGCAATATAATGATTCCTATGCGCCCAGCATTTACTCCTTTTGCAACAACATCAATACTGTAGAAGGTGGAACGCATGAAGAGGGCTTTAGGGCGGCGATGAACCGCATTATCAATAAATATGCGCGTGATAATAATTTCATCAAAAAAGATGAAGAGTCCTTGCAAAGCGATGATATTAAGGAAGGTCTGACGGCTATTATCTCGATCAAGCACCCCAATCCCCAATATGAAGGACAGACCAAGGGAAAACTTGGCAATGCGGAAGTCAAGAAAGTTGTTTCTGATATTTTAGCACAGGGCTTAGAGCGTTTCTTGCTGGAGCATCCATCCGATGCTAAAGAGATCATTGAAAAAACGATCACGGCATCTAAAGCCCGTGTGGCAGCTAGAAAGGCCAGAGAACTTACAAGGCGCAAGAATGCTTTGGAAGTTTCTTCTTTGCCAGGTAAGCTGGCTGATTGCTCATCTAAGGACGCCAGCATCTCAGAGATCTATATCGTCGAGGGTAATTCCGCCGGTGGCAGTGCCAAGCAGGGAAGAGATTCGACCTTCCAAGCTATCCTGCCCTTAAGAGGTAAGATCCTCAATGTAGAAAAAGCACGTCTTCATCGCATTTTCGATAATGCGGAGATTCGCTCGATGATCACAGCCTTTGGCTGCGGGGTGGGCGATGAGATCGATCTTTCAAAGTTACGCTATCACAAGATCGTCATCATGACCGATGCCGATGTCGATGGCGCCCATATTGCTACACTGATGCTGACTTTCCTTTACCGTTACTTGAAACCATTGATCGAAGGCGGCTATGTCTATTTGGCTATGCCCCCGCTTTTCAAGATCCAAAAAGGCAATGCTATCCGCTATGCCTATAGCGATGAAGAATGTGAAGAATATAAAAGAGAATTTGTCAACAATTACAAGATCCAGCGCTACAAAGGTCTGGGTGAAATGAATCCTGAACAATTATGGGAGACAACACTGGATCCAAAGTATCGCACTTTAAAACAAGTGACGATCGAAGATGCCATGGACGCCGATAACGCCTTTTCCATCCTGATGGGCGATGAGGTCGAACCAAGACGTAATTTTATTGTTGAGAATGCACATTATGCAACACTTGATATTTAGGAGGTAGTGTGTGGAAGAAGAAAAGAACTATTTAGAAAACTTCAACCATGGAAAGATAACCCAGGTTGATATTGCCAAGGAAATTAGAGAGAGCTTCCTCGACTACTCCATGTCGGTCATTGTGGCCCGGGCTCTACCGGATGTGCGCGATGGTTTAAAACCAGTCCACCGGCGTATTCTTTATGCCATGTATGACAATGGGATCACCAGCGATAAGCCCCATAAAAAATCAGCGCGTATTGTCGGTGAAGTCTTAGGTAAGTATCATCCCCATGGCGACACCGCAGTCTATGATTCGATGGTACGGATGGCACAGCCTTTCTCTTATCGCTATCCCCTGATCGATGGGCATGGGAACTTTGGTTCGATCGATGGAGATGAGGCGGCAGCTATGCGTTATACCGAAGCGCGGATGTCGAAGATTGCCTTTGAACTTTTAAGAGATATTCAGAAAGAGACGATCGATTGGCAGGACAACTATGATGCTGAAGAAAAAGAGCCCACAGTCTTGCCGGCTAAATTCCCTAACCTTTTAGTTAATGGTTCAACCGGTATTGCGGTAGGTATGGCTACCAATATGCCACCACATAATCTAAAAGAAGCGATCGACGCCACTATTGCCGTCATGGAAAATCCTGATATTTCAATCGAGGAATTAATGGAGCGTTATATCTCGGGGCCTGATTTTCCAACCGGAGCCTATATTTTAGGAAGAAGCGGCATTCGTCAGGCTTATGAAACTGGTCGGGGTTCGATCATCTTACGCTCGAAAGTCGAGATCGAAGAGATGGAAAACGGCAAGAAACAGATCATTGTCAAAGAGATCCCTTATCAAGTCAATAAAGCCGTTCTAGTCGAAAAGATCGCATCTTTGGTTCGTGATAAACAGATCGAAGGCATTACCGCTTTGCGGGATGAGTCTAATCGCGAAGGAATCAGGATCGTTATCGAGATCAAAAGGGATACGCAGGTCGATGTCGTCTTAAATCAGTTATACCGTTTGACTTCACTACAGACTTCCTTTGGTGTCAACAATGTTGTCCTTGTCAAAAACAAGCCGATGTTACTAGGGTTAAAGGATATTCTTAAGTATTATATCGAACATGAGATCGATGTTATTGTCAGAAGGACGCGCTTTGATCTAAGAAAAGCTAAAGAGCGGGCCCATATCTTGGAGGGTCTAAAGATCGCCCTTGATAATATCGATGCGGTAGTCGAGACGATTCGTTCTTCTAAAGATAATGCCCAAGCCCTTGATCGCTTGATGGCTAACTTTGGTCTTGATGAAATTCAAGCAAAAGCGATCCTTGATATGCAGCTTAGAAGATTGACCGGTCTTGAAAGAGACAAGATCTTAGATGAATTGCATAATTTAGAGCTCACCATCAAAGATCTCGAAGACATTCTAGCTAATCATCAAAGAGTTCTTGAAATCATTAAGACGGAGTTGTTAGAGATCAAGGAAAAGTATGGCGATGCGCGGATGAGCGAAATCATTGAAGGTGATCTTGAAGTCGAAGATGAAGACTTGATCCCAGTCAAAGATGTCATTATTTCCTTATCATATAACGGATATATCAAACGCCTTTCTACCGATACCTATCGTACGCAGCATCGCGGTGGGCGCGGAGTCAAAGGCATGTCACTTAATGAAGATGACGAGACTAAACAGAATATCTCGATGTCCACGCACGATTGGTTGCTGATCTTCTCCAACAAAGGTAAGGTCTACCGCCTAAAAGGCTATCGTGTCCCCGAGTCATCGCGCAATGGTAAGGGCTTGCCGATCGTCAATTTAGTCGATTTCGATAAGGATGAATATGTTCAGACCATGATCAGATTAAAGGCTCAAAATGAAGAGACCAAGTTCGCCTTCTTTGTTACTAAAAACGGCATTGGCAAAAGGGTGGCCCTTGAAGAATTTGCCAATATTAGACAAAGCGGCAAGATCGCGATCAATTTAAATGATGGTGATGAGCTTATCGATGTTAAGCTGACCCATGGTGATGACGATGTGATCGTCGGTGCCAGCAACGGCAAAGCCGTCCGCTTTAACGAGAAGGCTGTCCGTCCTATGGGGCGCAGCGCCAGTGGGGTCAAGCTTATCAATCTCGATGGAGCAGCAGTTGTCGGGGCGGCAATCAGTTCGGAAGGTGCCTATATCCTGGTTGTCTCGCAAAATGGCTATGGCAAGATGTCGTCTTTAGAAGACTATCGTTTGACAAGTCGTGGTGCAAAGGGTGTCAAGACGATCAATGCCACCGCAAAGACCGGGGAATTGATGACCTTAAAGGCGGTCAACGGCAATGAAGATTGCATGATCATGACCTCTAATGGCATTGTTATCCGCATTTCTTTAAGCTCCGTTTCAACAACCGGTCGCGGTGCCCAAGGTGTACGCCTTATCAAGACGGGCGATGATAGTTATGTTTCCACTGTTACGATACTAGAGAAGGAAGAAGAGGTAGAAAACGATGATTGATATTAAACTGATCCGGGAAGAGCCAGAATTAGTAAAAGAAAATATCCGTAAAAAATTCCAGGATGAAAAACTAGTGCTGGTAGATGAGGTCAAGGCATTTGACGAAGAATACCGCAAAGTCCGCAAGGAAGCTGATGATCTGCGCGCCAAACGCAACAGCGCATCTAAAGAGATCGGCGCTTTAATGAAGCAAGGACAAAGAGAAGCTGCCGAACAACTCAAGGAAGAGATCAAACAAGTCGGGGATAGGATCGTCGCCTGCGAAAAAAGGGAAGTAGAATTAGACGAACTTATTAAAGAGCGGATGTTAGTGATACCCAATATCATCGATCCCTCTGTCCCAATTGGAAAAGACGACTCGGAAAATGTCGAGATCGAACAATTTGGCCAAAAGCGCGAATTCGCTTATGAGATCCCTTATCATACCGATATTATGGAAAAACTTAATGGGATCGATCTTGACAGTGCTCGAAAGACCAGCGGCAACGGTTTCTATTATTTGACTGGCGATATCGCTCGTCTTCATTCAGCGGTCTTGACCTATGCCCGCGACTTTATGATCGACCGGGGCTTTACCTATGTCATTCCCCCATATATGATCCGCTCTAATGTCGTTACGGGTGTTATGTCGTTTGCGGAAATGGAAAATATGATGTACAAGATCGAAGGAGAAGATCTCTATTTGATCGGAACTTCTGAACATTCCATGATCGGACGCTTTATCGATACTATTATCGATGAAGACAAGCTGCCTTTAACACTCACTTCTTATTCGCCTTGTTTCCGTAAGGAAGTCGGAGCTCACGGCATTGAAGAGCGTGGTGTTTATCGGATCCATCAATTCGAGAAGCAGGAGATGATCGTTATCTGTAAACCAGAGGATTCAATGCTTTGGTATGAAAAGATGTGGCAAAATTCGGTCGACTTCTTTTTGAGTTTAGATATCCCTGTCCGGACTTTGGAATGCTGTTCAGGCGATCTAGCAGATCTTAAGGTCAAGTCTTGCGACGTTGAAGCTTGGTCACCTCGCCAAAAGAAATATTTTGAAGTTTGTTCGTGTTCGAATTTAGGTGATGCTCAAGCTCGGCGTTTAAAGATCAGGACTAAAGGAGCAGACGGCAAGACTTATTTGTTGCATACCCTTAACGATACTGTTGTTGCCCCACCGCGTATGCTGATCGCGCTCTTAGAGAATAATTACAACGAAGATGGATCAATCAATATTCCTGTCGCCCTTAGGCCTTATATGGGTGGCAAATCCATCATTAAATAAAGGAGGTGTTTCACATGAAACAATGTTCCATGTGAAACTTTTTTATGAATAAAGCAGCTATTTTTGATTTTAACGGAACCTTATTCCAAGATTCCAAGATCCATCATATCATTTGGCAAGCCTTATATTCAGAACTCTTTCCAAGCGGTCTTTCTTTCGATCAAGTGTTTCAAGCGGTCTTTGGTGCCAATAATATCGAGATTATTAAGCACTTTTATAGGGTCAATCATCAAACAATAGATGAAGAAGAAGCCAAGCTCCTTTCGGAAAGAAAAGAAGCGCTATACCGCCAGTATTGTCGAAACAACAGGCTTTGCCATCTGACCAAAGGAGCAACCAAGGTCTTTGAGGAACTCACAAAACAAGGCTATCATTTAAATATTGCCACTGCGTCCATCAAAGCCAATGTCGATTTCTTCTTTAGCGATTTTCCCCTTGCCTCATATTTTGACCGTGCCTTAGTTGTCTTTGATGATGGCAGCTATCTTGATAAGACGGCAATGTATCAAGAGGCCTTAAGAAGGGTTGAAGGAGAATTTGATACGGCGCTTGTCTTTGAGGATTCGGTCTATGGCGTCAATTGTGCCAAAAGAGCCGGTTTTAAAAAGATCTATGTGATCGATCCTGACCTTCGTTTTCCGGAAACGGATGTTACTAGAATTAAAGGCTGAACTGAAAACTTAAATTCCACTTCAAAGGCAGCTAGATAATAGTTGAGCTTAATCTTACAAATATGAGTGATTCTATTTATCTAACTGTCTTTTTATGTATTAAAGATCGTGTATATGC
>CALVCF010000079.1 GCA_944325935.1 uncultured Erysipelotrichaceae bacterium
AACGACCAAACGATCCTTAAGATCGTCTCTAACTCACTTAAGACAGCAATGCTCAAGGTAGTCAAAGTAAATGGCGATACTAAAGTACCAGTTAAAGGTATGACCTTTGAATTATATGATGATGAAGGTAACTTAGTTGAGATGGAAGTAAATTATCCAACACATCAAGTAATCAGTCAATTTACTACATCTGATGATGGAACAGTCGAACTTCCTCAAGAATTAAAGTGGGGAACATATACCCTTAAAGAAGTTGGTGTACCTGATGGATTATTAAATCTTCAAGGTTGCGAGATCCAAGTAGTGATCGATCAAGATGGCGTGATCGAAGTTGAAGTCACAAACGAAGCAGCACATGGAACTATCACGATCAATAAGACTGCTCAACTATTAAATAATATCGTCACATCTGAAACTGAATATGGCACTTTATATACACCGGCTTATATTAATGGCTATTTAGCTGATACTGTATGGGAGATCTACGCTAAAGAAGATATTGTTGCCAGCGATATAAACGGCACGATCCAATACAATAAAGGTGATCTAGTAGAGACCTTAACTACTGTTTCAGATGCACCCATTACAAGCAAAGAGCTTCCTTTAGGAAAATACGAAGTCAAGGAAAAGACTACCGTTGATGGCTATGTCTTAGATACTAAGGTCTATGATATTGAGCTTAAGTATGCAGGTGCTGATGTTGCCTTAGTTAGTGAAGCAGTAACAAGTGAGAACTTACACAAGAAATTCACGATCGACTTCACTAAGATCTTTGAATTTGATGAAGGTGATTATTCTGAAGTAGTCTTTGGTCTATATTCAAGTGATTCCAAGATCTATCAAAATGGCACGATCCCGCAAGATGGTCTTGTAGCTGTTGTTTACTTAGATGAAAATGGTAAGCCCACCAATCTTGGTGAGCTGATGTTACCTGAAGGTGATTATTACTTAAAAGAATTAGCCACTGATCCTAACTATGAATTAGATACTAATAAATATGAGCTTACTTTAGATTACGATCAAAGCGAAGAAGAAGTTATTACGGTATCGCTTCAAGATCCGATCACTAATATCCATAAGCGCTTTGGTACTTTAAAGCTATTAAAGACGGCAGATATGTTTACTTCAGTTAAAGAAGTCGAAACTGAATATGGCACAGTTTATAACCCAGTATGGTCAAAAGGTAACTTAGCTAATGTCGAATTTGATCTATATACTTCAAGTGATGTCTTAGTAGGCCATATGAAAACGGATTCTAACGGCGAAGCAAGCTACACCGATCTAGAAGTAGGTAAGTATTACATTACTGAGATCAAAACAGAAGATGGCTACTTACTAGATGATTCTAAGCATGAATTTGAAGTTACTTATCGTCAAGATGTCTATGAAGATGTGATCGAGATTACTCTTGATAACGAACCACAAGAATTGAATGTCAATCTTAATAAGACATTCGAGGATAACGCTGGTAACTATCAAGATGTCAAGTTTGGCTTATACGCTAAAAATGACATCACCTATACACAAGGCGAAGTTGCCCTTAGAGCTGATACTTTAATCGCCGTCTTAGGCTTAGATGATACTGGCAAGCTCATTTGGAACGTCAAAGTACCAGCTGGCAATGAATATTATCTAAAAGAGCTATCGACATCTGAAGGTTATGTTTTATCAGATAAGATCTTTGATATTGACTTTAGAAGTGATGACTCACTGGATCTTATGAACATTGGCTTAGGTACGATCGAGAATGATCGCCGAAGGATAGATGTCTCTGTTGTCAAAAATGGCAACAATGGAGTAGAGAAACTAAATGGTGCTGAGTTTAGTGTCTATGCTGAATACTTAGGCGAAGAACGCTATGTCGGTGACTTTGTATCAGGTGGTATCGTCTTACAAGGCTATGAAGGAACTGTATATCAGGTATCACAAGATCCAAACTTTGAGTCTGAATGGAAAGAATACACCATACCAGCTGATGAGCGTTTAGTCATCACAGATCTAGAAGATGGCATCTACTATTCAAGAATCAAACCACAAGTCATAGAAGATCAGCCTAGTGAAGATCTAACCGATGAGATCCAGATTCCTGATGCCTCAGAAGTAAATGAGGAAACAACTGATGAAGCAGCACCAAGCGTGCCTGTTACGCCGATAACAATGCCAGTTAAAACGCATTATGTCAGTCAAGGTATGATCTATCTCAATCAGATCGAGTATGCCACTAAGCTAAGACTTGTGGAAACTAAAGCACCTGAAGGTTATCGTTTCATCAATCCTGAAATGACGATCGATGTAAAGACAGCCTATGGCGTTGATCAATTAGAAGCTGAAAGAGTCAACAGTGTAGTGATCATACCACCAGAAATGGGAGTACCAATCCACTATATTAGTCCATTCTTATTAGTTGGATTAATTGGCGTTACGGCAGCGATCGTAACAGTTAAAAAGAAATTAAAGAGGTCTAACTAAGATCTTACCCTATAAAGGCTCTCATTATGAGAGCCTTTAGGGGTTTATAGGAGACATTTATGATTAAGAATGTAATTATTTTAATCTCATATGTGTTATTTACTTGTTATATTGTTAAACTCGTTTGTTACTTTCTTGGTTTTGAATGTTATAGGAATAAAAAAGAGAAAGTTAAGGATATTATCAAAATCATGGTTTTTGCTTGTGTGATGCTCTTATTCGCAATGATCTAGTAGTCATATCATGATATTTATTTATCATAACGTCGCAATAAATTGAGATCATTTTTAAAACAGAATGGGCACTTACAATAACAAAAATGATAATATACATTTTAAAATAAAGTGCAGATCGATCAGATCCAGCCTCATCTTGTAGAATTAAAATAATCAGAGTCGAAAATGAAGTGAATGGGGTAAGAATGGACAAAATGGTATTGGCGTATGTTTTCCAAACTTTTAATTTAGAAAGACGGTGTAATGCTTTTTTATATTTTATTCTGTTCACTGCATATATAAAGGATAGTGGTGGCGTTAAATAATAAGTGAGAATTATAAGGATTCTCATTAGGTAATTGTCATAACAATATATGGACATTAGAAATGTGATTATAGAGTAAAGCACCATAATGATAATCACTGTTTTTATAGTTATTTTCTTCTTGCCGATTTTTTTAAACTTCGCTTTGTAAAAACGCATTTTTTATTACCTTACCTTTATAAATAAGTCCGTTATCGGACGTGCATATTTTAGCATGAAAGGATCTAATATGATTTATTTGAAAAGTAACATTGCTTATCTAATGGAAAAGAAGGATATATCGAAATATAGGCTGTGTAAAGAATGTGGATTCGGGCGATCAATGGTATATCGCTTTATTAATACAGAATGTATGGACATAACAGTTAAAACTCTTATTAAATTAGCAGAATATTTTGATATTTCTATTGATGATCTGGTTTATAAGAATCTAGAGAATGAGAGTCATTAAGGCTATTTAAGGAGACAATTATGAAAGATCCATATGTATTCAATTTTTTGTTTTGAGGTGTGCTGTGCAGATCGATGCAGGATCACACCTTTTTTAATTGATATATCCGGCCGGATCATTCCGGCCTTTTGTGCGTTTACATAGAAAGGGGTGATAAGTTGAACATTTATGATTATGCACAAAGCTATACTAGCAAGCAAAAAGAGAAGCGTTTAAAGGATAAAGAGTTACCTTTCCATTCAAGAAGGATCTTTCGATTATGCTTCATTATTTTCCCGCTTGTTAGCGTTGGGATCGTGGTCGTAGCCATGCTCTTAGCAGTCATTTATTACTACTTAGTTATAGGAGGATAAGAATTATGAATCAACTAAGACAAACCATCAAAACAAAATTATTTTTAACAGCTGTCACAGCTTCGTCAGCTTTATATGCTTTAACATCTAAAGCATTTGCGCTTGATCGAGATGACATTCTAAATACCGAGACACTTGATGAGGCCACAGGAGCTGCCAGCGATACCGCTTTCTATATCTTTAAATCTTTAGCACCATTTATTACGACGATCGCTTGTGGCTTTTTTATTGTTAGATATGCCACTAAAGGTAAAGAGGATAGAAGCAATGTAGAACTTATCCTTGGCCTTGCAGGATCCTTAGCTGTTGGTATCATCCTTACCTTCTTAGAAAACATTATTTCGATCTTCAATATCGGCTAGTCGTTTAATTAAGAAGGGAGGTGCTGTATGGCATTACTGATCGATTTTCTGCGCTATATCCTTTGGATGATTGCCAAGTTTGGATTCTATATCATGGATCTTGTATATAGCGTTATGATCGATGTCGCAGCCATTGATATCTGGGATATAGGTGTTACCGGATCCAGCTCTTCGATCGTCGAGCAGTTCTGGGATCTATTTGTTGGTTTCACAACGATCGCCGTTGTAGTAAGGCTGGGGTGGTATTTGACTTCCAGCCTTTTTAAAACTGATAAAGAGACCGTTGGGATCGAGAGTATCGTTAAGCGCTTTGTTATGATCTTTGTGGTTATTTTTGTCATCAATCTAGTGCCGACGATCGGAAGAAGTTTCAGCAATCTAAATGCTGAATTTCTAGGAGCAATTAAAGGTGACAACAATATTCCATCAACTCTAGTCCTTACCACAAGTTCTAGGGAGCAGACCGGATATTGGACAGAGGAAGGCGAATATGTCACAGACGATGAATACGATGTGATTACGGTTGAACTGATCGACTCGCAAACTGATGGTATTAATAACGCTCAGTGGTATGATGGCGTTGTATCTTGGTTTACCGGAGGCAAGTCTTACAATTATTTTCCTGATATCGTCGATCTTTTGGTCTTATGTGTACTGGCGATCTATTCAGCTTTATTGTTTTGCTTAAGCACGGTTGAAGTAGCTAAGAGAATTTGGGAGCTGATAATGCTGATTATCATCGGATTCTTGCCTATCTCATCACTTATCAATGATGGACGGCAATTCAGCGAGTGGCTTAAGATGATCTTTTGTATCTACTTTTCTAACTTTATGCAGGTAATGATGATCCTAATCGTGCTGACAGTATTGGCAGGGCTTCAAAAAGTCCACATCTGGATCTGGATCGTCATGCTTATAGGAGGACTATTCTTTTCAATTAATGGATCCAACAAGATCGCTCAGCTATTAGGCGTAGATACATCAACTACCGTACTTCAGGATATGGCCAACTTATCTTTGGCCGGCCGGCCATTAATCGGCGCTGGCGCAATGGCAGGAGGGGCGGCTTTGGGTTTAGCAGGAGCTGGAGCTAATGCAACTACTAGACTTGGAGGTAAAGCTCTTGGAGGTCTTGGCAAGGATTATGGAAAGGTGCAGCAATCGACATCGTATTCTAAAGATTATGAAACTGGATCAGATCCAAAACTTGAATCAATGAACAGTCCGGAAGCGTTTAAAACGGCTTTAAGAAATGTAAATGACAATGAGACCGGAGGAACTTCGCAAGTTGGATCATCAGGATCTTCTTCTGACTCATCGGGATCGGCAAGATCTGACGATTATACTTCTCAAGAGTTAGACACCAGCTCTGAACTTGGATCTGAAGATGCGAACACAAGCAATCCTCAAGTAGCAGATGGAGTACAAGATACATATGAAAATCAAGCATTAAATGAATCACCTCAGAATTACGATAATGCAGAAGTTTCGAATGCATCTATTGATAAAGGAATCGGTAAGTCATCGTATCAAGAAGCTCTTGGTGAAGTTGGATCACAAAAGCAAATCCAAAGAAAGGCCAAAGCTCAAGAAAAAGCATCCCAAAAGCCACAAACTCATTATTCATATACCCAAACGCCTCTATGGAAAGAAAACAGTGCTGGCGATCGCTTCCAAAAATGGGCGTACCAGAAAAAAGGAGTCAGTGGTTGGGTTAGTCGCAAGGGCTATAACGCTCTTGATAGTGCTTATCGCAGATCCTTAGAAAGACATCAAGGCAGGAGGTATCATCGATGATTAAAGGGTATAGCGGGATCAATTATAAAGAAGGTAAATATTTTTTTGGCGGCGTAAGAAAAAGAGATGTGATCTTATATGTGATCTATATCGTCATTGCAGCGATCGTTGTGATGAAAGTACCAAGCCCATTCCCTGATGACGCGCTTTTTCTTTTAAAGGCAGTGGTAATCATTGGGACGATCTTTTTGATCCTGCTGCTTCCGTCAAATATCTATAAAAGCAACTATATGCTTATTTATTACTATGTAAAGTGGTATCTAAACCACAAACGCTATGTATGGAAAGGAGTTGAATATAATTTTGTTCAAAAAGAAGAAACCGACTAAAGAAAAAACTCTTAAAGAAAGAGAAAAAGAAAGCAAAAAACTAGGCAAAAAATTCCACCATACAGTTGATTGGATCGATGTTAAAGGAGTCAGCGGTCAATATATCGTTTTAGGAGATCATCTAGCGGTATTTGGCGTAAAGATCACACCACCGAAAGATATTCTTACTGATGAGGAACAAAGTGCCTGGGCGATCAGGTTGTCGCTAGTGTATAGCACTTGTCGTTTACCGATATGGCATCAGATGATCTCGTCTCCGGTAAGCGTTGAAAACCACATCAAAGAATTAGAGGATCAGATTAGTGATTCAAATCCCGAATATATCAATCGTCTTTTGATCGATGAGATCGAGAATTACGATTTCGTGTCATCCTTACCAAGAGAAGAATTTTTCTTACTGCTTAAGGGCGATCCGACAAATTCACGCTTTGAAAAAGAAGTGTCTGACTTTATCAAATCGCTAAGAAATGCTCGTTTTGATTTCAGCTTTTTAAATGAAAGAGATTTCGAGAACTATTTTGCCTATGTCTTTGAGAATGACCTGGTAAATAATTTTTATTTTGCGCATGGTGTTTATGAAGATCTATTAAAGAAAAATGCACCCTATAAAGAAATTCTAAAGGAGGAAGATGATGTTTAATCTTGTCAATCACAAGTCGCTGATCGCACCGCATTATTATGAGGCAAGGCTTGACTGCATCCGCATGGGAAATAAATATCAGCGTGTTTATTTGATAACACAGTTTCCGGAAGAGTTTTCTTTTGGGGTCTTGCATTATGCCTTTAGAGATCCGGCAGTTAAATTGTTTTATGTGACAAGACTAGTTAAAGAGTCAATGGTAAAGCCTTTAAACGATGAAGTAGCCCGCTTAAAAAGAAAATATAGAGATGAAAAAGAAGAGGTAGGAAGATCTACCATCGTAAAAAGAATGAAACTGCTTCAAGAAACGATCAATGAATTAGTTTATTCCAAGGATCGATCGGTAGACGTTCTTATGGGATTTATCGTCTCAAGTGATGATGAAGAAACACTTAAAGATACTTGTGATCTTTTCACGAACACATTAAGTGCCAATTATCAGTTTGGATTCGATGAGATCACCGGCCTTCAAGAAGAGATCTTTAAATCGATCATCCCGCTTTGGAAGCAGACCGGTTTAACAAAAGACCTAGATTACCGTTATCGCATACCTTTGTCATCTGTATCAGCAGCAATCTTGTGGCCTTTCAGATACGATGAAATGATCGATAAAAACGGTATGCTTTTAGGATATACGACCCATTCTAACGGCATCGTTAAATTCAATCCTTTTTTATGGGAAGATGATGCAAGTTCAGCAGCATCGAAACAGATCACAGCCGGATCAATCATAATCGAGGGCCAGACCGGATCCGGTAAAACGCAAACGATCAATAAATTTGCCCGCTACTTTTTAAGAAGAGGGATCCCTTTTATATGGATCGATCCGCATAATCAAAATGCCAAGATCGTTAAAAAGTATCACGGAAGATATATTTTATTCGGTACAGCTGATGCAAAGATCAATCCTTTAGATCTTCGCCTTCAAGATTTTCTTGATGACGATGCGATGTATGGCAAGGATCCCTATGATACGGATCTTGCCAAAAAAGATGCCATACGGACATTTAAAACAGTCGTTAAACTATATCATCGCTCAAATCTTGCTGAAGTTGAAAAAGCCCTAAATGTAGTTGATGAGATCATTATGCACACCTATGAAAGAAAGGGGATCACAGCCCCCTCGTTTAAGGTCTATTCCAATCAAGACTATCCGATCATCAGTGATGTCTTAGAGGACATTAAAAAGGCGATCGAAATAAGAAAGGCTCAAAATCTTCCTGATGATGCCGTCTTAAAACAGCTCATTAACCTTGAACTATATATCGAGCCCTTAGTTCAGGCCGATGGAATATATTTTAATGGCCACACGACCGCCGACTTTGAAAGCGAAAACGATCTTTTATTAGGCTTTGGTACAAAGAAGTTAGACTCTTGCGATAAGAACATTAAAGAGCCTGTATATCACTTAATCATGCGCTTATTTGAATCGCATCTTTACGATGCATCAAGAAAATGTGCTGGCATCTGGGATGAGTTTCAAAAGGTTGCCCTTAATGGTTATCTTTTACCGAAGTGCTCAGATGCCTTTAGATCAGTGCGCAAATATCATTCGATCCTGGTCTTAGGTATGCAAGAGCCTGGCGACTTGGCATCAAGCGTGATGGTCGATGGGGCAGCTGCCAGCTCGTATGGTGAGGCGATCATGAATAATGCCACTTATAAGATCATATTAATGCTTCAAGAGCAAGCGCTAAAGAAAGCGGCGAGTATGTTAGATCTATCAGACGATGAAATAGATCTCATCAAAAACTTCCGTACCGGACAGGCGCTGTTTTTAAGAGGCAATAATGAGCGCTATGTAATGAATATTTATGCCTCTAAAGCCGAGATCGACGAGCTGAAGCTATGATTAAGAAAATAGCAATAATATGCGTTAGTTGCTTTTTATTATTATTTATATTTGCAGCCTCAGCTGCTGCGGTCATCCTTTCAGGTGCAGTGTCTTGGATCGGCGATGCCTTTGAAAATGCTAAAAATGCCTTTACAAGCCAAAGTTATAATGAAGTACAAAATGCCTTAGGTATCTTTTATGAATCGGGTCAAATGAAACTATATGCTGATGAGATCTCCGAGTATCTTGACTACACCTCATCCAAGGAACATATCGGACTTATCATCGCTCCGGTTGTCATACTTGATCTTCAGGAAATGGATGAGGATTTTATTAATTATCTCGACAATGCCTTATCCAAGAATGATCTTGGAACAAATGCGATTACTGATATTGAAACCTATGCCAGAGCGATCAAAGGAAACCCCTATTATTATGAGCTCAATGGATATTCGATCAACTCACTGGTGACGATCCTAGAAATGACCGATAAATATAGCAGCCTTTTATTAGGCTATGCAGATTCTTTGCCAGACTGGTATATCGAACAGATCGGCAAGGGCTTTGGTTATCCCTTCACCAAGTATTATGGGGTAACGGCCCATGTTGGTCTTTATAATCCTTTTGGCGAGTGGGAACAGCATACCGGAACCGACTTTGGAGCGCCCTTATATACACCTGTTTATGCCGTTAAAAGCGGCGAGGTCGTTTCAGTCGGTAATAAAAACTGTCACACGGATGGCCTTATGTCAACGGCTTGCTATGTGAATGTTTATAGCGAAGAAGATGATCTTTACATCATGTATTATCACTTTGCTATGCCATCTAATCTTAAAGTAGGAGATAAAGTCAAGTTAGGCGATCAGGTTGGAGTCGTCGGAGCCACCGGCTATGCCACAGGAAACCATCTGCATTTAGAGATCCGCAAGCATAACGCAAGCGGCACAGTCATTGATTATTGCCAACTCACGGATTGTGATGATCCGGTGTATGCCGATATTGAAGAAAAGGAGTGATTAAAGTATGTCAGAAAAACCCTATACCACGACTATTTTTATTCCGATCGAAGATGAAGATCTAAGTGATGAGGATCTAAAAGACGAGGAGTCAAACGATGAATGACAAGGTTAAAGAATTTAGAGAAGAGCTTGCCAAGGAATTTATAAGATCCTTACAAGAAGATGATATACCTTGGCTTAGAGGCTGGCGTGTCAAAGAGTCATACAACATGGCTTCAAACCGTAAGTATCATGGCATCAACCGTTTTATGCTGGCTCTTTCGGCTAATATGAATGGCTGGACAGATCCCAGATGGCTTACTTTTAATCAAGCCAGAGAAAAAGGATTACATTTAAAAAAAGGATCAAAGGCCACGAAGGTTGAATACTGGTATCCATATGATACAAAAGAAAAGCGCTATCTTACTTGGAATGAATATCGTGAAAAGATTAATGGCAAAGGGGAAGAGCTGACGGTTGATCCAAGTTATGTACGTTTAGTCTATAAGATCCATTATGTATTTAATGCTGCCCAGTTTGATGGGATCGATCCGATCGTTGAAGAGCAAAGGGATCCTAATGAAATGTTAGGCAAAATATCTGAATCGATGAATGTTGCCTTAAAATATGATTCTCTTGACAGGGCTTTTTATATGCCTTTAAAAGACGAAATTCACTTACCAACAACCGGCTCCTTTTATTCAGATGCTGAACTAACGGCCACTGCACTTCATGAGCTCGCTCATGCGACCGGCCATCCTAGCCGTCTTGATCGAGATCTATCTGGATCATTTGGCAGCGAGTCGTATGCCAAAGAGGAGCTCAGAGCCGAGATCGCCAGCGCTTTTATGGGTGTCTTTGATGATGAAACGGCTGCCAGAAACATCATTGACAATCACAAAGCCTATATCCAATCATGGATCAAGGCTATCAAGGACGATCCAAATGCTTTAATTGATGCAATTAAAGATGCTGAACAGATCTCTTCCTATTTAAGCGTTCACGCTGGCCTTATGAGCCAAGAAGAGTATAAGCAGATCTATAACTCCACCGTTGAAGTATTTGTAAGCGGCAATGATATAAGCGTGATCCAAGATGCAGAAAATCTGAATAAGATCAAGTCGATTAAAGCATCTAATGACATTGAGACAAAAGATGAAAAGGCTCCATCATTCAAAGAACAGAAATATGATGTCGTTACAAAAGATAAATTTGAAAGCATCAAAAACGGCAATATTTCAGAAGATGATCTTGGTAAGATCTATGCGTACTTTGATGATAAAGATCTTTATAGCTACATCGAGATCAGAAGTGATGGATCGCTTGATGCGCATACTTTTATAAGCAAAGAACAGTGTCTTGTAGCGATTGATAAGATCACCAATCCCGTATCGCAAAAAGATGTCGAGTCAATGGATGACAGCAGATTCCTAAACACAGAAAAGAAGATCAATCGCCTGATCCAAAGCGGCAACTTTGACATCGAATATGTCGAGGATCCATCTTTAGCGACCTATTTGCTTCCAAATGGCAAGATGATTAAAATGGCCAATAAAAATGATATTGAAAATATCGTTGAGAACTATACCCATTATTATGACAAGTTTGCCGATGAAGTATATAAGCAGTTAGGTCTTATTGAGGTCGATCCGGATACGCACACCTTGAAAAGCGATGCCGATCATCGCCTCACTAAAGCGCAGCAAGAAGTCGCCGATCGCTTTGCTTATGAAGAAGTGCTTAGTATAAGCAGTGATAATTTAGCTCCAAGCATCGAAATAAATGCTTCCAAATATAGCAAAGAAAATATGCAAAAGCTCGTAGATGAACACCAGCTGTTCATTGACTCCAAAGGCAAAACATCTTCGATGGTCATTAATGTCTATGGTGACAAGAATGTCGATGGCTTTTGTAATGAGCTTATTGATAATCTTAAAGCCCAAGGTCATGATCCGGTTTATCTAAAATCGAATGTCGATTATAAACTATCAAGACTGGCAAGCGATAAAGATTATTCCTTTTCTCTATTAAAGGATCAAATGCTCAATATTGACGAGCATTATGGAGTAAATGACCTGATTGTTGTTAATACACCGCTGCCGCTTAACTCGATGTATCTATCCGGAGGCGACAAAGAGTACGAAACAGGCATATTAGATCTTTATAAGCAATACAATAATTTTCATCTCTTCGTCAGCGATGAAGCGATTGATCCTCATAGTGACTTAAAAGAGATCGAAAACTATATCATAACCAATCGTTTAGGCATGAAGAAAACCTATGGATCTCATGATGCAAAACTTTTGAACAACGATATAGAGAAACGGCTCGTCAATCTAAACAAGAAGTCAGATGATACTTCTTTTACAGGTTCTAACAAGACTGGCGCCACTGACGAAAACGCCTATGGAGATGATCTGAATAAAACGATCTATGATGAGCATGAAATGGTTATGGAGCTTCTAAAAAAGAGAGATTCTAAGACGATCATAATAAATCTTTATGGATCTAAAGAAGGTAGGACAGACTTTTCTAATGAATTAGTCGAAAGATTAATTAGAGAAGGATCAATCGTTTTGGTGGCAGATTCGATCGCCAACTATTTAGAAGCTAAGGGGATCGACCCTAATTCTACATCACCAAGACAAGTTTTAGAAAACAAGATCATAAATATTGATTCTGAGCTTTTAAGAGTTGATGCCAATATTGACTACATCATTACACATGATCCGGCTATCTATACCGCAATGCAGACCGGAGCTGATGAAAGTCTTAAAAAAGATGCTCTTAAGATCGCAAAATCTTATAACCAGTTTTCGATCGTGGTCGATCGGGGTGATGAGATCACCGAAAATCTTATAAGAGAGTTTGGATCTAAGAATCGCAAAGATGGCATCTATTTTGGCTTTAATACAGTCGATAATATCTCTCAAGCCGTCACTAATCTGAAGAATTATAAAGAGCGGATCGAGGATCATCCAAGCGAAACGGCTAAACCCAACAAAAGATCCAAGAATTATGACGATATCAATCAAGCAACCGAGTTAATGAAAAAAGATGTCAGCATCATTGATATTGCTAAAGATCTCGGCTTTAATGTTGAAAGGATCAGCTCAAATATCTATACGACAGCCGAACATGACTCATTGCGTTTTTTCAAGAATACAAATTCCTATTCGCATTTCTCACGAGCTGGGGAGCCTAACTCGCAAGGGGACATTTTTAACTTTGTCATGGGTTATGCACCAGAAATTAATTCCTACTATGATGCGATCCGCTATGTATCAAATAAATATTATCCGGATGCCAAGATAGACGATCTAGTATCTAAATATCAAAACAAGTACGGAAACGATCCAGTAATCAAAAGTAAGAAAACTTACTCTTGGAAGGATATGGATGTTGCATCGATCAACACGTATGGTGATCCTTTTGAAAGACGATCAGATCTTGCAAGACCTGCACCTTCTGATAATAATGATCGAATAAAAGACTATCTGATCAATCAAAGAGGGATCGATGAAAGGATCGTCGATCGCTGGATCTCTAAAAAGCTCCTTTATGAAGATAAAGAAGGGAATTGTGTATTTGTTGGCTATGCCGGAAGCGGGCCGGTGATGCTAGAAGGAAGAGAACTTCCCTGTGTTATGCCAAGAGCCAGCAAATATCTAAATGAAGTTCATGCCAAAAAGATCAGCGAGGTCGAAGTAGAATATGGCCCATATCATTCACGATATATGTCTTTAAGGGCAACGGATCCAAAACAGAAGATCCAAAAAAGAGATGTCGCCGGATCTCAGAAGATCTTTGGCATCTGGTGTAACCCAGAAAAGACCTGGTATAAGGGATCGCAAATAAAGGGAGATATATATTTCACCGAGTCAGCGATCGATGCCATGTCCTTGCAGTCGATGCTGCCGCCTGAAGCATTAGAGATGTCACATTTTATATCGCTTCAAAGCGCCAGCAATCTAGATTGTGTGGCTTATTGGTGCAATCTTTATAAACCGATGAATCAAGGCGACATACAGAACATCTACTTGGCATTTGATAACGATCAGGCAGGCTATAAAGCCTTTGAAAAAGCTGAAGAGATAATCAAATACTATTACGGCGATTCCGTCAATGTTGAAAGGTTGGTACCACGTGCCAAGGATTTTAATGAAGAACTCATTAATATGAGGATAGAAGCTCAAAAGCAAGCCCAGTCAAAAGGGCCGAAGCAAGCCCAATCCATAAACCTAAACCAGTCACCGATGATTACACCACCTTGACTGCAATATTCAAGCGAGAAGAAAGGAGGTAAAAGATAATGGCTAAAAACACACTTAGCACTAAAACGATCGAGGCTCAGATCAGCAAAAAAGAAAGCCAGGTCGAAAAACTTAAGCAAGAGATCTCTAAACTCAAGAAGGATCTCATCGAGATAAATCGAAAAGAGCTAGAGAAAAAGATGAAAAGTAAGAACATATCCTTTGAAGATCTTATGAAAATCATCGACAAAACAAACGAAGATTCAGTATTATAAGAAATCTTGCATTTTAAGCCTCATATAGCGGGTTTTAGGACCAAATGACTAATTATATTAACCGGTCCTAAAACGCTTTAAATTGAGGTGTTTATGGAGGTCGTTTTTTCGCACTTCCATAATTAAGCAGCGAAGAGAGATGTATTTCTCTTTTTGCTGCTGTCTTATCAAAGGTAATGTCCATTCGGATGAAGGACTTACGCCTTCCTCTTTATCGCCCCGATCCAAACATTAACAGTTTGGATCGTGGGCCTATTCTTTAATAGATAATTAAATGAATATGTTATGTCTTATTGCTTATCCTAGC
>CALVCF010000080.1 GCA_944325935.1 uncultured Erysipelotrichaceae bacterium
GTTAACCGTTAGGTCACAGGTTCGAGCCCTGTTTTAGGCGCCATTTTTATGGCCAGTTGGTGAAGCGGCTTAACACACCGCCCTTTCACGGCGGCATTCACGGGTTCGAATCCCGTACTGGTCACCAAAATTCAATGAAATCTTAGGAGTTATGCTCCTATTTTTTTATATTAAATTCCTATTTAAAAAACCTCATGGCTGAGGTTTTATTTAAGGTTTGCAACATTTATACGATTAAGTGCCCGCGATAGCGCACTTTTGGCCCGCACAACATCTGAATTGGGATTTGCCAAATGCTTATTGGCTCGATCCAAGGCCTTATTGGCCCGTTCAATATCGATCTCATCCGCTTTTTCGATCGCAGGGGTAATGATCGTACACTTGTTATCTTTAAAATGTAAGATACCGCCCGCCAAAGCATAATAGTTACGCTTATTATCTTCATCTAAGGCCAGCTTGGCGATCGCTAAAGAGATGACGATCGGCATATGATCATACAAGATCCCTCTTTCGCCTTCTTTTGAGACACAATTGATGATCGGGCTTTTTGTTTCTTTATATAGACCTTTAGGTGTAATGATCCTTACATCAATTAGCTTCATAGCCTAATTCCTTAGCTTTGTCTTTGACGTCCTCGATCTTTCCCACAAACATGAAGGCTGCTTCCGGGTATTCGTCATATTCGCCGCTCAGTAACTTCTTAAAACTTTCGACTGTATCTTTTAAAGGTACATAGAGACCTTTGATACCTGAGAATTGTTCGGCGACATGGAAGGGCTGCGATAAGAAATTGCGCGCACGACGGGCTCTGGCAACGATCTTCTTATCTTCGTCGCTTAATTCATCCATACCCAAGATCGCAATAATATCTTGCAGTTCCTTATATCTTTCCAAAAGCGCGATCACGCCTCTTGCGACTTCATAGTGTTCATCACCCACGATCAAAGGATCGAGCACTCTTGATGAAGATTCAAGTGGATCGACCGCTGGATAGATACCAAGCGAGGCGATGGAACGATCCAAGACCGTTCTGGCATCAAGGTGTGAGAATGCTGTCGCTGGAGCTGGATCGGTCAGGTCATCCGCTGGCACATAGATCGCCTGAACAGAAGTGATCGAACCGTTTTCGGTCGAAGTGATCCTTTCCTGCAATTGCCCCATCTCTGTTGCTAGAGTGGGCTGATAGCCAACAGCGGAAGGCATTCTTCCCAGCAATGCGCTGACCTCGCTACCGGCTTGAGTGAAACGGAAGATATTATCAATAAACAACAAGACATCCTGATGATCGTGATCTCTGAAGTATTCGGCCATCGTCAAGCCGCTCAGGCCGACTCTCATTCTGGCGCCTGGCGATTCATTCATCTGCCCATAGACGAGAACTGTTTTATCCAAGACGCCGGATTCCTTCATTTCAAAATACATGTCGTTGCCTTCTCTTGTTCTTTCACCGACTCCGGTAACGACTGATTTACCACCGTGTTCCATGGCGATATTGTGAATGAGTTCCTGCATCAAGACGGTCTTGCCGACCCCAGCTCCGCCAAACAGACCGATCTTACCGCCGCGAACATAAGGACATAACAAGTCGATGACTTTGATACCCGTCTCCAAGATCTCGCTTTCCGTAAGCTGTTCGGCATAGGTCGGAGCCTGGCGATGGATCGGCATTCTTTTGACATCGCCTTTAAGATCGCCCAAGCCGTCGATCGTCTCGCCTAAGACATTGAACATCCTACCTAAGATCGCTTCGCCTACCGGGACTTTGATGGCCTCTTTGGTATCGATGACCCTGTCGCCACGCACCAAGCCATCGCTTGAAGCCATGGCGATCGTTCTGACGATATCATCGCCGATATGCTGGGCAACTTCCAAGACGACGTCCTTTTGCGCTTCGCGTTTGACGATCAGGGCATTGCGCAAAGCAGGCAACTCTTCTTTATTGAAACGGACGTCGACAACCGGTCCTATTACTTGTATTACTTTTCCTTCCATAGATCCTCCCTAAAGGGCATCGGCCCCTGCAACGATTTCTGTAATTTCCTGGGTAATGGATGCTTGACGAGCCTGATTATAAGCCAAGGTCAATTCATTTTGCAGGTCTTCAGCATTGTCGCTCGCATTTTCCATCGCTAAACGACGGCTGGCTTGTTCACTGGTCCGCGCCTCTAAAACAAGGGCATAGACCATACTCTCGCAAGTTTTTTCGATCAGATCGTCCAAGACTACTTCCGAGCGCGGTTCAAATAACAAAGGGTCATATTTTTTTGCCTCTTCTTTTACTTCAAGCGGCAAGATCACCTTGAATTCAGGAATAAAGCTCACTGCATTTTTAAAGTGTGTAAACAAGACGTCGATCCTTTTGATCTGGCCCTTTTGGTAATCTCTTAACAGCTCTCTTATCAGCTTGGCGCTTGCTTCATAGCTTAGACCATCGACGCCAATGGGCTCGTTTTTGATCGTATAGCCCGCTTCCTTGATACTCTTATAAAGCTTTGTCCCCAAGACATATAAAGGTTCATCTTTGGGAAGTTTCAAAACTTCTTTTAAGACATTGGCATTATAGGCGCCGCAAAGGCCCATATCGCTTGTGATCACCATATGAACGACATCACCTTTTTCATGCCCGTTTAAATACAGACTATCGCTTTCAAAATCTCCGTTTAAGATCGCCCTTAACACATCCTGCAGACTGCTTGCATAGACCCTGTTTTCGAACATAACATTTTTTTGTCGATTGAGCTTGGCGCTAGCGATCAGCTCCATCGCACTTGTGATCTTATGTGTGGTCTTGATCGATTTGATACGAGCTTTTAAAGCTTGTTTATCACTCATTATGAAGCTCCGTTAAGCATTTTAAAGTTTGCACTGAACTCTTTGATCGCCTGATCCAAAGAAGCCTCGCTCTTTGCGTCAAGATCACCGCTTGCTTTGATCTTGTTTAAAAGATCTTGGTGATTCTTCTTTAGGAAGTTATGTAAAGAGTTCTCGTACTCCCTGATATCCGTTAGCTTGACCTCTTCTAAATAGCCATGCTCAACTGCATATAAAGAAGCGACGATCAATTCCATGCTCAAAGGATTATATTGGCCCTGTTTGAGGATCTCCGTGATCCTGGCGCCATGATCGATCGTCTTTTTGGTAAGTTCATCGACATCACTGCCAAATTGCGTAAAAGACAATAGTTCATTATATTGGGCCAATTCGAGCTTCAAGGCTTTCGAGACCTTTTTCATAGCTTTGGTCTGGGCATTGGAACCGACCCGTGATACCGATAAGCCGGCATCGACCGCCGGACGATTGCCGGCATTGAAAAGATTGGTCTGTAAAAAGATCTGACCATCGGTGATCGAAATGACGTTAGTTGGTATATAAGCCGAGATATCGCCGGCTTGCGTTTCGATGATCGGCAAAGCCGTGATCGATCCCGCTCCTAACTCATCGTTTAATTTGCATGCCCGCTCTAAAAGTCTTGAATGTAAATAGAAGACATCGCCTGGGTAGGCTTCCCGCCCTGGCGGACGACGCAATAATAAAGACATCGTACGATAAGCGACGGCGTGTTTTGAAAGGTCATCATAGACGATGAGGACGTGTTTGCCCTGTTCCATCCATTCTTCAGCTATCGCACAGGCGCTATAGGGAACGATATATTGCATCGGCGCACTTTCAGAAGCTGTCGCCATAACGATCGTGGTGTAATCCATCGCCCCCGCACTTTTTAACTTCTCGACGATCTGGGCGACACTAGAGGCCTTTTGGCCGATTGCGACATAGACACATAAGACGTCGCTGTCTTTTTGATTGATGATCGTATCAATCGCGATCGCCGTCTTACCGGTTTGACGGTCGCCAATGATGAGCTCTCTTTGTCCGCGGCCGATCGGGATCATTGAATCGATGATCTTGATACCGGTTGCCAAAGGCTCGTGAACGCTTTTTCTGGTCATGACGCCCGGGGCGACTCTTTCGATGGGGCGATGCTTGTCACTTTTTATTTCACCCTTGTCATCCAAAGGTTCACCTAAGGCATTGACGACCCTTCCTAAAAGCGCATCGCCGACCTTGACCTCCATGATCTCATGGGTCCTCTTGACGATTTGCCCTTCCTTGATCCCGCTGTCGCTACCGAGGACAACGATACCGACGATATCCTCTTCCAGATTCAAGATCATACCGCTGGTATTATCTTCAAAGACGACCAGTTCGCTGGCCATTGCCTTATCTAAGCCTTCGGCTTGGACGATGCCATCACCAACACTGATGACATATCCCACATCATCCATATGGAGCTCATCTTGATAGTTTTTGATCCGCTCTTTGATCAAAACACTGATTTCATCACTTCTTAATGCCATTTATTCACCAACTTTCTTTCAAAGTCTTCTTTAATTCACTGATCTTATTTGCCATTGAGGCGTCGAGCATCTTGTCATCTATGACGACCTTGATCCCTGCAATAAGGCTTGGATCGACCAGCTCCACCAGTTCGATCTCCATCTGGTATTTATTTTTCAAAGCTTTCTTCAGACGCTCTTTTTGTTCTATGCCCAAGGGTCTTGCACTATATACTTTGACCGTTTTGATCTTCAAGAATTCATTGGCCTTGTTAAGATAGCTTTTAAAGATCTCCTTTATATAACGGATCCGATTCTTATCGATCAAAAGATAGATAAAATTCAAAAGATACACGTTTAGATCTTTAAAGGCCATCTTGACTAAATCCTTCTTGACCTTTTTTTCAATGTTGAGCGTAGCTAGAAAACGGATAAAATCACCGCTGAACAGTGGTGTTATCTCTGCTATTTCCTGTTTAAATGAGTCAACTTTTCCCTCATCGCGCGCCACTGATAAAAGAGCGTCTGCATAGACATTAGCTAATTCGCTACTCATCGCTTAGCTCCCTTATAAAACGATCGATCGCCTCTTCGTCTTGCTTGGTGAGATCTTTTTCGTTCAAGAGCTTCTTGCTGGCATGTAAGGCGACATCGACAATTTGATCATTAATACCCTCGCGCAATTCCTTTTCTTCTTTCGCGATGCGGTCTTTCGCCTTGCGATACATATCATCGGCCTTATTATTAGCACTGCTGATGATCTCGTCTCTTTTTTCATCTGCCTTTAGCTTGGCTTCGGCCACGATCTCGCTAGCCAGGCCTTGAGCTTTGATGATCTCATCCTGCGCTTTTTTACGATCTTCTAAAGCCTGCTCTTTGGAAAGCTTGGCCTTTTCAAGCTCACTTTGCATCAGATCCTGTCTTTTCTTCATCATGTCCCGAGCGGGATTGAATAAGAATTTGTAGACAAAGAAAAACAGAATGCCTGTCACGCAAAGCGTATAGAGCATTGTGAAGGGATTGGGGAAAAGCTGGGTGGAAATATCTACTCCGATATCCATTTTTGCCCTCTTTAGTTAAAGACGAAGATCAAAATGAAAGCTACTAACATACCATAGATAGCACAAGTCTCGGCAACCGCACAACCAACGATCAACATCGTTCTGATCTGTGATGCAGCTTCAGGGTTCTTGCCGACGGCCTCGACCGCTTTGGCAGCGGCATAGCCCTGACCGATACCGGTCCACATCCCTGTCATGACCGAAAGTCCGGCCCCGATCGCAACTAAACCTCTTCCGATATCCATATTATGAAACCTCCTTATCCTCATTTAGTTCATTGGATATAAATACCATTGTCAGTGAAATGAATATAAACATCTGGATAAATCCAGCAAATACGTCAAAGTAAGCATGTAGGGGCGGTGCAAAGATCATACCGAAGATATTCGGCAAGAAATCCAATCCCAAAAACGAGAAGATCAGATTACTTAAGGCCCCGGTGGCTGAATACAATAGGCTCATAATGATCGAACCGCTGAGAATGTTCCCAAAAAGACGGATCGACATTGAGATAAGCGGCGCGATCTTACCAAAAAAGTTCGGTATGACAAAGACAAAGATCGGCTCAAAAAAACCATGGATATAAGATCCGATCCCGTTTTCGCGGATCGCATTGAATTGGATCATAAACCAGGTGATAAAGGCCATCGTCAAAGTGACCGAATAATTCATCGTCGGAGCATTTAAGCCAAAAAGTCCGGAAATATTGCATAAGAACAAGAAAAGACAAAGCGTCCCGATATAAGGGCCTAAATTTTTGACAAAGTCCTTTCTGACCGTCACTAAGACCTGGTTGTCGATAATGTCGACAAACCAAAGCGCCAAAAAGACCAGTCCTTTCGGCTTGGCATAAGGATCGGCTTTTTTGATCTTGTTGCCTATGATCACACACATTACGCAAATAAACAGCGCAACTACAGTGATCGAAAAAATCTCACGTTGAATATAGATCGTCATAAATTCACTTCAAACTACAAACCATAAAAACAAATTTATTCAGCATCAAACTGGCTAAGACCAGCCACCACAAGAACAGCTCATCGAAAACTAATGAAATGATAAGACCGGCACATAATATCAGTATGTTGCGCATAAAACTCATAAAGTAAAGACCTTTTGAGGTGATGCGCTCGCTGATGATAAGCGAGATATCTTTGCTCATGAAATAATCATAAAGCGTTTCTAGGATCATGCCTAATAGTAAGGACGTCCCAATGCGCCAGTCGATAAAGAGCCCGCACAAGCTTAAGCCCATCGTGATAAGACACATTATGCGCAAGGCCTTGATCTGTCCAAGGGTCATGTCTTATTTTAACACCTCGTCTTATTTTGTGCCAAAGATTCGATCGCCGGCATCGCCTAAACCCGGTACGATATAGCCCTTGTCATTGAGACAGTCATCAAGCGCTGCTAAATAGATATCAACATCAGGATGCTGCTTCTTAACAGCTTCCAAGCCTTCAGGCGCCCCGACCAAGCAAACCAATTTAATATTTTTAGCTCCGCGTTTTTTGATCATATCGATCGCCGCATTGGCGCTGCCGCCAGTTGCCAGCATCGGATCTAAGACTAAATTGACTGCATCAGCCAGGTTAGAGGGAAACTTCGCAAAGTATTCATGGGGCAGTAAAGTCTCTTCATCGCGATATAGACCGATAAAGCCGACTTTAGCTGTTGGGATGAGATTGTTGATGCCGTTGACTAAACCCAGACCAGCTCTAAGAATCGGGATGAGCACGATATCGTTCATGAGCTCATAGGTATGACACTCACTGACCGGCGTTTGGATCGTGACTGGCTTTAAAGGCAAGTCCCGGCAGACCTCATAAGCCATAAGACCGGCGATCTCATCGAGATTCTGTTTGAAATCCTTTGTCTTGGTCTCAGCTTTGCGCATTTGTGTCAGCTTATGCGTAATAAGTGGATGATTTAAAATCGTTACCATAATACCTCCCTATATTTCAAAAAAAAGAGATGACAAAAATCATCCCTTTAGTCCTCTTGCTTGTCGATCCATGTCTTCAACTACGATGTCGTAGATCTCGCCTAATGTCGCGCAGTATTCTAAGACTTTCCATGGTTCGTTAGTGTGGAAATGGATCTTGATAAGATCGCTGTCGCCAACTGCCAAAAGACAGTCGCCCTTAAAGTTTTCACGAAAATAATCATTGATCATATCTTCATCCAGATCTTTACCTTCGATCAATAATTGCGTATCATATCTAAACTCTAGCATAAACCTTACCTCGTCTTTTCAATTATGCCATTTTTATTCCTATTTTAAAAGCACAATCGTATCGCAATTAAATAGTGCCTTTCAGGAGTGTTAAATTTCGTTAAAAATCTTTAACTTTTTTAAAAAAGAAAAATGTAAGCGATTACTTATTAATTTTTTCACAAATACTGTTGACAGCATCTTTTTCCTGTGGAAGAATAGACGGCGTAACATGTTATTTTTTTCACAAAAGGAGAAAGACTATGCCTGTCAAGAAAACAGAAAACGTCGACTTCCAGCAGGAAGTGAATACTCTTGTCGAAAATGCGAAAAAAGCTTTAAAAGAGTATGAAGAAAACTATGACCAAGAAAAGATCGACTATATCGTCGCCAAATGTTCAGTTGCAGCCTTAGATAAGCACGGCGTCCTGGCTAAAGCGGCGATCGACGAGACGCAAAGAGGCGTCTTTGAAGATAAGGCCACCAAGAATTTATTTGCCTGTGAATACGTCGTCAATCATATGCGTCATTTAAAGACGGTCGGAATCGTGAAGGAAGATGATGTCGAAGGTATCTCCTATGTCGCAAGTCCCTTAGGTGTTATTTGTGGGATCACCCCTGTTACTAACCCTACCAGTACCGTTATCTTTAAATCCTTGATCGCCATCAAGACGCGTAATCCGATCATCTTTGCCTTCCATCCCAAGGCTCAGCAGAGTTCAAAATTAGCAGCAGAGGTCGTCTTAGAAGCAGCGATTGCCGCTGGCGCACCTTTAAACTGTATCTCTTGGATCGAACATCCCTCAATGGATGCTACAAATGCCCTCATGAACCATCCTGATGTAGCCACGATCTTAGCTACCGGAGGCAATGCCATGGTCAAAGCGGCCTACTCTTGCGGCAAGCCAGCCCTCGGGGTCGGAGCGGGCAATGTGCCCTCTTATATCGAGACAACGGCCGACCTTAAACAAGCCGTCAATGATATCGTCATGTCTAAGACCTTTGATAACGGCATGATCTGTGCCAGCGAGCAAGCCCTCATCATTGATAAGGAGATCTATGACGATGCAAGAGAACTCTTTGAAAAATATTACGTCCACTATTGTAATGCTAAAGAAAAAGAGCTCTTAGAAAAATATATGTTTGGGGTCACTTCCTTCAGCAAGAACGTCAGTGAAGCGCGCCTCAATCCCGATATCGTCGGCAAAAGCGCCAAGTGGATCGCCGAAAATGCGGGCTTTAAGATCCCAGACAATACTTCGATCTTGATGGTCGAATGTAAAGAAGTCTCGCCAAATGAACCTTTGACCCGCGAGAAACTATCACCAGTTCTAGCGCTCTTAAAAGCTGATTCGATCGAAGACGGCTTTGATAAGGCTGAAGCGATGGTCGAATTTGGCGGTTTGGGACATACGGCATGTATCCATACGCGCAATGACAACCTAGCTAAAGCCTATGGTCAAAGACTAAGGGCCTGCCGCATCATCGTCAATTCCCCCTCGACGCTGGGTGGTATTGGCAATGTCTACAACAGCCTCATCCCCTCGCTCACCTTGGGTTGCGGTTCTTATGGCCACAATTCCGTTAGCGATAATATCAGTGCCGTCAATCTTTTAAATATCAAAAAGGTCGCTCGAAGGAGAAATAATATGCAATGGTTCAAGGTTCCCTCTAAGATCTATTTTGAGCGCAACTCGATCGAATACTTAAAACAGATGCGCGAGATGGATCGTGTCTTTATCGTAACTGATCGCTCCATGGTCGATCTTGGCTATGTCAATCTTGTTACTAACCAACTGGAGAAAAGAAGAAATAAGGTCCAGGTCCAACTGTTTTGTGATGTTGAACCCGATCCTTCGATCCAAACGGTCAAACGCGGGCTTAGTCTCATGCAAGCCTTCCGTCCGGATACGATCATCGCGATCGGCGGTGGTAGCGCAATGGATGCTGCAAAAGGCATGTGGTTATTCTACGAAGAGCCTGAAGTCAATTTCAACGACCTCAAACAAAAATTTATGGATATCCGCAAAAGGGCCTTCCGCTATCCGGAACTTGGCAAAAAATCAAAACTGGTCTGCATCCCGACCACTTCTGGAACGGGCAGCGAAGTAACACCCTTTGCCGTCATTACCGATAAGGAAGAAAATAAGAAGTATCCCTTGACCGATTATTCTTTGACCCCGACCGTGGCTATCGTCGATCCAAATCTAACGACCTCTTTGCCCGCTTCCATCACCGCTGATACCGGTATGGACGTTTTAACTCACGCCACCGAAGCTTATGTTTCAACTCTAGCCAGCGACTTCACGGACGGCTTGGCCTTACAAGCTGTCAAGATGGTCTTCGAATTCTTGCCAAGAGCGGTCGCCAATGGCAAAAATGACCTCGAAGCCAGAGAAAAGATGCATAATGCCTCTACCTTAGCTGGTATGGCCTTCGCCAATGCTTTCTTAGGCCTCAATCACTCGATCGCTCATAAGGTCGGCGGTGAATTCCACGTCCCCCATGGCCGGGCCAATGCCATCCTCATGCCTTGGGTCATTAAGTATAATGGCATCCGTCCTGCAAAACCCGGTATTTGGCCTAAATATAATTACTATCGCGCCGATGAAAGATATTGTGAACTAGCGCGCATGATCGGTCTTAAATTCGATACTGTCGAAGAAGGTGTCAAAGCCTATGCAGACGCTTGTTATAAGCTGGGCAAGGAAGTAGGCATCGCCATGTCCTTTAAGGAACAGGGTTGTGACGAAAAGCGGTGGATGGACGAACTTGATAAACTGGCCTTCTTAGCCTATGAGGATCAATGTTCACCCGCCAATCCCAAAGTACCGATGTTAGAAGATATCAAAAAGATATTGAAAGACTCTTACTATGGGGAATATCCACTGCAAAAGTCTAAAAAATAGCTTTTAAAACAATTGTTTACACTACATCATTATTATCGTCTTGTTTTGTCCTTGAAACGCGTCAAAGCTTAGATTTGACGAGGACCTAAAGAAAGACATAGGAAAAGGGGCTGTGTAAAAACTCTGATCAATGATCATGAGCTTACATAGCTCCTTTTATGTTTATATTTATAAGTCGTTCTCGCTTCTTGATTTTTATTTTTTATTTTCTTTTTATTTATTTTATTTGAT
>CALVCF010000081.1 GCA_944325935.1 uncultured Erysipelotrichaceae bacterium
GTCCCATCTCGAACCCAGAAGTTAAGCACTTCATCGGCGAAAATAGCCCCCCGGGTGAATCAAGCACGTTGCCGATCGATCGACCCTCTACATTTGTAGGGGGTTTTTGATTGTGAAGAGGGGAAAGTGTGGTAGTATGGATATGTTGTTTAGAAAGGGAGAATGATGAGTTCTTATAAGATCGCTCTTTGTGATGATGATAAGCTAGAACTGGATTATCTTACAGATCTTGTCCGTAAATGGGGACATAGAAAAAATGTCAGCATTACTCTTGAAGCTTTTCAAAACAGCTCGTCTTTTTTATTTGCGCTTTCTGATTTAGAGTTAGACATTGTCCTTTTGGATATCGAGATGCCTGAGATCAGCGGACTTGAATTGGCGGAAAAGATCAAAGCGCGAAATGATCACACACAGATCATCTTTGTCTCTGGATATAGTGAATATATCTCTTTTGGTTATGATGTCGAAGCCTTGCATTATCTTTTGAAACCGGTTGATGAGCTTAAACTTTTTGAGGTCCTTGATAAGGCCATCGCCAAGCTTGGTCAAAAAAGGACCAATTTCGTTTTTAAAGACGGTAGCGAGATGATTATTTTGGCGCTTGATGAGATCAGGTATATCAGCGTTAGCGGCAATTATACTACGATCTATGCCACCAAAGAATATCTTATTAAATCTCCTTTATCGTTGATTGAACATAAACTTGACGACAGCTTTGTCAAAGTTTCGCGCTCGGAGATCGTCGCTTTAAGACAGATCACTAAATTGACGCACACCTTGCTTTATTTAAAGGATGGAACAATTATCGGCTTGCCCCGCGGTGCATATGAAAAGATAAATCGCGCTATTATTGAAAGGATTTAAAATGAGACTTTTTAAGAATAAACAGGAAGAGTTGATCAATTATCAAAGCGAGCTCATCAAGACGCACTTTGTTGAAGTGAATCAGATGTATGAAAAGATGCGGACTTATCGTCATGACTTCCGCAATCACCTGCAAAGTCTTAAGATCCTAGCACAAAAGGGTGACCTTGAATTGATCAGGAATTATTTGGATGAACTGGAAGATGAATTAAATAGTTTGGAATTTAAGATCAAGACCGGAAATCGAATGGCTGATGCGATCTTGAGCTCCAAGATCTCGCTAGCTGATTCCAAAAAGATAAAGGTCGTGATCGATGCGCATATCCCTTTAGAGTTGGGTGTGGACGATATCGATCTTTGCACGATCATCGGCAATCTTTTTGATAATGCGATCGAAGCGAATATGGAGCTTCCTTTTGATGAGCGTTTGATCCGTATCTATATGGTCAAAAAGGGTCAATATTTGTATATCTCTTTCACCAATATGAGCGCTAAAAAGAAAACACAGGTATTCAAAAGCGCAAAGGGCTCAGATCATGGTCTAGGCTTAAAAAGCATTGATCGCATCATTCAAAAATATGACGCCTATTTAAGCCGTAACAATGAAGATGGAGCCTTTACCACGGAGATCCTTTTACCTTTAAACTGAATTTCGTCACCTCTATCATGCATTTCATCACCCTCTTTTTTATAATGGAGAATAGTTGTTGTAGGATATAAGGGAAATGAAGACAACGAGTTTATTGAACAGTTTAAAGTTTATGATTCGTGAAGCCTACAAGCGCCACAAAAGTATTCTTTTAACGGTGCTTTTGACCGCTTTTTTAGTCAGTGCCAATTATCTGATCGAGCTTTTCTTAGCCCCTTCTTTATTAGGTGCTTTAGAAAACCACTCAGCGCTCTTAGCGATCGTCAAGATCCTTTTGTTTTTTATGGCTGCATTATTTATTACCAATGCGGCTTTGGCGTATATCTCACAAAACGCGACCTTCGACAGGATCGATCTAAGGACCCATATTATTGCCTTGATCAATCTCAAGGCTGCCAAGACTTCCTATGCCAACATCATTGACACCCATTTTTTAGAATTGATGGAGAAGAGTCTTGATGCCTGTGCAGGCAATCACCGCGCCAGCGAAGCCATCTGGAATACCATCAGCACCATTTTAAGTGATATGGCAATGCTTGTAATATATGCTCTGCTTATCACAAGCCTCGATCCTTTGATCCTTGTCGTTATTATCTTGGCGTCCGTAGTCAGCTATTGCCTAGAGTCCCATATGATGAAATGGACCTATGAAAATCGACATATCGACCAAAAAAATGACGGCAGGATGTATTATTTAGAAAGAGTAATGACCGATCGCGAATACGCTAAAGATATCCGCCTTTTCAATATGAAGCCCTGGCTTGATATGATCTGGCAGAGATTTATGGGGGTCTATGACGCCTTTCACAAGAAGAAAGAAAAGCGCTATTTTATTGCCAACCTCTTAAATATCCTGTGCTTATTGATCCAAAACATCATTGCGTTTTATATCTTGTTAGAAGGAACACTGGCAGGAGCAATTTCGGTCTCACTCTTTCTTTTATATATGAATTCGATCTCAGGTCTTTCGGTCTTGATCAGCAATTTCTTAGGTGATCTTTCAAGCTTCAAAAAGCAGCTTATCGAACTTACTTCAATCATCGAGCTTTTGGGATATCGAGAAGTCTACCGTTTTGAAGACGGCAGAGAAATACCTTCGCAAGATGAGTTAGTCATCGAATTGAAGGACGTCTCTTATTACTATCCCAATACGGATAAGCCCGTCTTATCACATATTAATCTGACTCTGCATCCTCATGAAAAACTGGCGATCGTCGGTGTAAACGGGGCAGGCAAGACTACGCTTATCAAGATCCTTTGCGGACTTTTAGACCCAAGCGCTGGTCAAGTCTTATTAAATGGCGTAGATATCAAAGAATTTGATCGCAGCGCTTACTATCGCCTGTTTGCGACGATCTTTCAGGATATGAGTTTCATGGAAGAATCGCTGCGGCTCAATATCACGCAAAGTTTCGATAAAGGCGATGAAGAAAGGCTTCAAAAGAGTTTAAAAGAAGCCGAATTAGAAGAAATGGTCCAAGGTCTAAAAGATGGGCTGGCCACAAAATACGGCCGTCAGGTCTTTAAAGAAGGGATCGAGTTATCCGGTGGTCAGAAACAAAAGCTCGCTCTGGCCCGCGCTTTATATAAAGACGCTAAGATCATGATCCTAGATGAGCCCACCGCTGCCCTTGACCCTTTGGCCGAAAAGGCGATCTATCAAAAATACAATGCGATTACAAGTGATAGACCATCGATTTTTATCTCGCATCGTTTAGCATCGACCCGTTTTTGCGACCGCATCATTCTCATAAGCGACAACAAGATCAAAGAAGAGGGAAGCCATGACGATCTAATGGCTTTAGGTGGTCTTTACAAAAAGATGTTTGACATGCAAAGCAAGTATTATCAAGAAGGTGAAGCTAATGAAGTTTGAAGCGATTAAGATAACTTTAAGGACTTGGAAATTACTATTTAAAAGAACGCCGATCTATATGGTGGCTTTGACTTTAGGGACGCTTTTTACTTCCCTTTTACCCTATGTGACGATCTATTTCAGTGCGCGGCTTTTAAATGCGATCGTAATTTTTGATGAGGATCTCATCAAGAGGGAGCTAGTCTTATTTATCGCCTTAGAAGCTTTGTTCAGACTGCTGTCTTTTATTTTCAAAAGAATCCAAGACTTCTACGATGAGACCATGTACCATCACGATATGAAACTCTATGCCGATAAAATGCTGTCTTTGGATTATGAAGATGTCGATGATCAAAAGGTGCATGCGCTATATAGCGATGTCATGGAGAATCAAAGACTGGGAGGCTATGGCATTATCACCGCCTATATCAATTTCGAAAATCTATTAAAAGCCAGTTTCGATGTCTTGATCGGCCTTTTCTTGTCGATATCACTGTTCACATCTAATGTGAGCGATCCCGCTTATAGCTTTCTGGATGCGCCAATCATCGCGTTTTTGGTAGTCTTGGCAATGCTTAGCCTATCCTTTTTAGTCAGTTTTTTTGTCTCCAAGATCGAAGATGAATGGGCCCGCTATGCCAAAGAGGGCACTGGAACTTTAGGCAATCGCTATTTTAGCTTTTTTTCCAAATATGTCAGCGACCCTGCCAAAGCCCCCGATATCAGAATGTATGAACAGGGGTCTATCTTGAGCAAGATCTTTGATGATGACCGCAATATCTTTGGTTCCAATTCTTTGATTGCGAAAAAGTCACGGGGCATTTTAGGTCTTTATCGCGTTCTTTCGATATTGGCTTCTTCTTTATTGAGTGCCCTTATCTACTTTTTCGTTCTTTTGAAAGCTTATGCCGGAGCCTTTCAGATCGGTTCGCTCACTCAATATGTCGCCTCGATCACCAAGATCTTTTTGGGTTTGGCGAAGATGTTTGAGGTGCTTGCCTCCATTAAGACCAATGCTGCCTTTTTAAAGATCGTATACCAGTATCTCGATATTCCTTCCAAAAAGTACCGGGGTTCGCTAACAACAGAAAAGCGCCTTGATAATGATTATGAGATCGAATTCAGAAATGTTTCCTTTAAATATCCCGATAGTGATCGCTATGTCCTTAAAAACATCTCCTTTAAATTTAAGGTAGGAAAAAAACTGGCTATTGTCGGCAAAAACGGCAGCGGCAAGACGACTTTTATCAAACTGTTGTGCCGTCTTTATGATCCAAGTAAGGGCGAGATCCTTCTAAATGGCATAGATATTAAAAAATACCGCTATGATGAGTATTTGGCTATCTTTTCACTTGTCTTTCAAGACTTTAAACTCTTCTCTTTTAAATTAAAGGATAATGTCGCTGCAAACACAATGATCGATGAAGAAAAAGTGCGGATGTCTATTATAAAAGCCGGGCTTGATCCAAAGAAGTTCAAGGACGAGATAGATACTTATCTCTATAAAGATATGAGTGATGATGGTGTCCTCATTTCCGGCGGTGAGGCACAAAAGATCGCAATTGCCAGAGCCTTATATAAAGATGCCCCCTTTATCATTCTCGATGAACCGACAGCTGCTTTAGATCCTATTTCAGAGGCCGAGATCTATGAACGTTTAAATGAATTAGTAGAAGATAAGACTGCCATCTATATCTCACATCGCCTGTCTTCGTGTAAGTTTTGTGATGAGATCATCGTCTTTGACGATGGAATGATCAAAGAGTTCGGCACACATCATGACCTCTTAAAAAGGGATGGCTTATATAAAGAAATGTGGGCAGCCCAGGCGGCTTACTATCATTAGTGCATCTTTTTAACGTGCTATAGAGCTATATATTTAAACTGATCATCTTTAAAATCGATACATAATTGATAGCCGTTTGCCAAAGACTTGAAATTTTCGTCTTTTTTGATTTAGATAGTTGAATCTTCAACTTATGTGCTATAATCGACTTACAGGAGTTAAGATATGGATACAAGACAATACCTCTCGCAAGATACATCAATTCTATATCGGGCGGCCCAAAAACATTTTGACCGCATCTTTAATGATATCGGTCTTGGTTATGGGCAAGTCCTCTTTTTGATCTATATCTATGAGAATGAGGGTATTGCCATGTCGAAACTTGCTGATCTGGGCAATTTTGATAAGGGTACGATCACTCACTCGGTCAACCGTTTGGTCGATATGGAATATGTAAGAGTGGAAACAAACGCCAGTGATCGCCGGGTCAAAAAGCTGTATACAACCGCTAAAAGCCAAAAGATCATCACAAGGATCTATAACGAAAGACAAAAGTGGTGGGAACATCTTTTTGCGGGGATCGATAGCGAAGATGTCGATAAGTATTTAGCGGTCTCTAAAATCATTACCGAGAAAGCCCAAAAAGAGATAAATGAGACGGTCGAGGATGATCATCTCAGGATCTTCGGGATCCAGAAACTGACGCTTTTGGATTACCCGGGTCAATTAGCGACGATCCTATTTACCGGCGGCTGTAACTTCCGCTGCCCCTTTTGCCATAACCGCTCCTTAGTCTTCTTAGATGAAGATGCATGTGAGTTAGATGGCAAGGAGATCTTAGAGCTCTTGCAAAAGCGCCAGGGACTTATCGATGGCGTGGTCATATCCGGCGGCGAGCCGCTTTTACAAGAAGGTCTTAAGGCCTACCTACAAAAGATCAAGGCCTTAGGTTTTAAGGTCAAGCTAGACACCAATGGCTTGTTGTATGAAAAATTGAAAGAATTGATCGAAGACGGTCTGATCGATTATGTGGCGATGGATATTAAAAACAGCCAGGATAAATATGCAAAAACTGCAGGAGCAGACATCCTTGATCTAAAAAAGATAGACCAAAGCATCGACTTGCTCATAAACAGCCAGATCGATTATGAATTCCGAACGACAGTAGTCGATGAGTTTCATGAGGTGAGTGATATTGAAAAGATCGCTCGAAGATTAAAAGGTGCGAAGCACTATTACCTGCAAAGTTATCGCGAAAGTGATAATGTCATTAAAAAAGGACTGCATGCGCCAAGCGAAGCTAAGTTAAAGCTGATGTTAGAAAAGGCGCAACAATATATACCAAGTGCTATGCTCAGAGGAGCAGAATAGGAGGGGCAAGATATGTATAGAGTTGTAAAAAGAGATGGAAAGATCGTCGAATTTGATATTCAAAAGATCGCCGATGCGATAACTAAGGCTTTTAATGCGACCGGGCGGGATTATCATCCTACAGTTATCAACATGCTGGCGGTAAACGTAACGTCTGACTTTGAAAGCAAGATCAAGAATGAGCTTATTGCGGTCGAGGATATCCAAGACAGCGTCGAAGACATCTTATCGAAGTCCGGTTATGCCGATGTCGCCAAGAATTATATCCTTTATCGTAAACAGCGTGAAAAAGTGCGCAATATGAATGCGACATTGCTTAACTATAAGGATCTGGTCAATTCATATGTCAAGGTTTTAGACTGGCGTGTTAAAGAAAACTCGACTGTGACTTATTCAGTCGGTGGGTTGATTCTGTCTAATTCAGGAGCGATCACGGCCAATTACTGGTTATCGGAGATCTATGATGAAGAGATCGCTAAGGCCCATCGCGATGGCGATATGCATATCCATGATCTTTCGATGTTGACAGGTTACTGTGCCGGCTGGTCTTTAAAACAATTACTGTTAGAAGGGCTGGGCGGAGTTGAAGGAAAGATCACTTCCAAACCCGCTAAGCATCTGGCATCGCTTTGCAACCAAATGGTCAACTTCTTAGGCATTATGCAAAACGAATGGGCTGGCGCTCAGGCCTTCTCATCTTTTGATACCTACTTAGCACCTTTTGTCAAAGTTGACAATCTTGACTACGAAAGCGTCAAGCACTGTATCGAATCCTTTGTTTATGGGGTCAATACCCCTTCGCGCTGGGGCACCCAAGCACCTTTCTCCAATGTGACCCTCGATTGGACGGTTCCTGATGATATGGCGGAGCAATACTGTATCGTTGGTGGCAAGGAGATGGACTTTAAGTATAAAAAAAAAAAAAAAGAGATGGATATGATCAACAAAGCTTTCATCGAAGTTATGATCGAAGGCGATGCCAACGGCAGAGGTTTCCAATATCCGATCCCGACATACTCGATCACCAAGGAATTTGATTGGTCGGAAACAGAAAACAACAAGCTCTTATTTGAGATGACCGCTAAATTCGGTACTCCTTATTTCTCTAACTATGTCAATTCTGATATGAAGCCCTCGGATATTCGTTCGATGTGCTGTCGTTTAAGATTGGATCTAAGAGAACTTCGCAAAAAATCAGGCGGTTACTTCGGCAGCGGTGAATCGACCGGATCGGTCGGCGTTGTGACGATCAACCTGCCTCGGATCGCTTATTTAGCAAAAGATGAAAAAGATTTCTATGAAAAACTGGACCACATCATGGATGTGGCAGCCCGATCCTTGCATGTCAAACGGGAAGTCATCACTAAATTACTGGACAGCGGTCTATATCCCTATACTAAACGCTACTTGGGCACCTTTAATAATCACTTCTCTACGATCGGTCTTGTCGGCATGAATGAAGCCGGTCTAAATGCTAAGTGGCTTAGAGAAGATCTCACGCATCAAAAGACCCAGGAATTTGCCAAAAACGTCTTGAATCATATGCGGGAACGCTTGGTAAAATATCAAGAAGAATATAAAGCACTCTATAATCTTGAAGCGACCCCGGCTGAATCAACCGCATATCGCTTAGCGAAGCATGATGTTGAAAAATATCCGGATATCATTACCGCTAATGAGGGGGCAACGCCTTATTACACCAATTCCTCTCACCTGCCTGTTGGCTATACCGAGGATGTCTTCGAGGCCCTTGATGTCCAAGATGAGTTACAGACCCTTTACACATCCGGCACCGTCTTCCATACCTTCTTAGGTGAGAAGCTGCCTGACTGGCGTTCGGCTATGACGCTGGTCCGCAAAATCGCTGAAAATTACCGTCTTCCTTATTACACGATCTCACCGACTTATTCGATCTGTCGGGAACATGGCTATATCAATGGTGAGGTCTATGAATGTCCGAAGTGTCATCAGAAGACTGAAGTCTGGTCAAGGATCACTGGCTACTATCGGCCGATCCAAAACTGGAACGATGGCAAGGCCCAGGAATTCAAAGACCGCCGCGAATACGACATGGAACACTCGGTCCTGAAAGGGCGTAAGGCTGTCAAGATCCTGCATCAAGAAGAGGAAAAACACAATGACAATGCAACCTTGTCAATGCAAGACGGCGCTGAAGTCTTGTTGTTTACGACCCCGACCTGCCCTAACTGCAAGATCATCAAAAAGGAACTGGAAGATAAGGGCATTGACTTTAAGCTCATCGACGCAACTAAAGATGCCGATCTGGCCCAAAAGTATGATGTCATGGCTGCTCCCAGCATTGTCTATCGCCATGGTGACGATCACGAGAATTTCAGCGGTTTAGTTAACGCGCAAAACTTTATCAAAGAGTGGAAATAAGTTAAGTCCGCATTTGATCGAAATAAAAAGCACTCTCCTTCAGTTTGTGACTGAAAAGGGAGTGTTTTTTTAATGGTGAATGTTGATGGAGACGATAATATAACAGCTTGTGCCATCGCTTCAAACAAAAAGCGTTTTCTCAAGAAACGCCTTATTTTGACAAATTATCAATAAATTTGGTTATCTCTTCTTTGCAAGTGGTATCATCTTTCTTATGGCCGGTATAAAGAGCGATAATCTCTGGTAACTTCATCCGCAAAGCATCATGTAGTCTAGAATCGATCACGTTTCTAAAATACTCTTTGCGGCCGACTAGAGGATAGTAATGATACATCTTATTTTTTTTGACGTATCCGATCACATCCTTGTTGCAAAGACGAGAAATGAAGGTAGAGACTGTTGCCAGGCTCCAGGGTTCATGATCACCAAGTTCATCGACTGCTTGTGCGATTTCATGACGATCCATCGGTTCATCGGCTGACCATAAGACTTCCATGATAACAAGTTCAGAATTCGAAATTTTCTTCATTGTTTTGGTCCTCCTTAAAAAATATTCTACAATTAAATAGACACCTTTACAAGAAAAAAGGATACCAAAAAGGCATTTTTTGCGTTATTTTGCGTTTATTTCTTGTTTGTTAAGTTAGATTTGTTAGCTCTTTTTAAGTTTAAGATCTACGATCGATTTGATCTTTTATTGCCTAGTATCAAGCCTTATAACGATCAGGGCTACCGCTATCAAAGCAAATAGCAAAGGGCAGCGCAAGAGTTTAGACTCCTTTTGAAAAAGTCAAGCCTTAAAGCAGAGGCAGAAATTTGTTAGAATTAAACCGAGGTGTATATAACGTGAATATTTTATTTTTCTTGATCCCTAAACAGCGCTTGGAATTTCTCTATGATAATTACTCGATGCGCCAAGCCTTAGAAAAGATGCGGGTCACAAGCTATACAGCCCTGCCAGTTGTCTCCAAAAAGGATGGAACCTATGTCGGAACGGTCTCGGAAGGCGATCTTTTATGGCATATTCTCGATCATAATTACTTTAATATCAAAGATCTTGAAGATGTGGATCTTGTCGATATTATCGACCGCTCTAAATATCCTCGGGTCAAAATTGGAGCGAGGATCGAAGATCTCGTCCACTTGATCCTGGCGCAGAACTTCGTACCCGTTGTCGATGATCGCGATATCTTCATGGGTATCGTTACAAGACGCTCGGTCATCGATTACTTCTATAAACTTTCAAACGACTACGAACAAAGGCTTTTAGCCAAAGGAGATCATCTATGAAGACAGCTTATGATGTAGTGATCATCGGTGGTGGAATCGGTGGTCTGATGTGTGCTTACCAATTAAAGCGCCTTAAACCAAGTCTTGATATATTGCTTCTAGAAAAGGGGCAGGATATTGAAAAACGCACTTGTCCCATTGTTACTAAAAAGACAAGAACCTGTCTAAAATGCCAGCCCTGCGCTATCATGGAAGGCATGGCCGGGGCAGGGGCCTTCAGCGATGGCAAGTATATCATCTCCACCGAATACGGTGGCTGGCTGCCTGATCTTTTTGATAGCGACTTAGTTTATCAATATATTTTAAGGGCTGATGAGATCTTAATGAGCTTTGGAGCTGATAAAGAAGTCTATCGACCCAGTGCAAGGCTGCGTTATGAGTGTTTGAAACACGATCTGCATATGCAAAGCGCCAAAGTCAAGCACCTTGGGACGGATGCTAATTTTAAAACGATGCAGAAGATGATCAACGATCTGAAAACTAAGATTGAAATCTTGACACTGGCAAGGATGCAGGATGTCGATATCAAAACGCATGAAGTGACCTTTACTAGAGCTAATGAAACGTACAAGGTCAAAGCAGACGCCATCGTTTTGGCTTTAGGCCGAGCCGGGGCCTTAGATTTTAAGAAATGGGCGGAAAAGAATAAATTGGAACTAAGCAATAATCAAGTTGATATCGGGGTCAGAGTTGAATTGCCTTATGAGATCTGGGAACCTTTTTCAAAAGAGATCTATGAGCCCAAGATTAAATACTCTACCAAGCAATACCACGATGTTGTCCGGATGTTTTGTTTTAACGAAAGAGGTCAAGTCGTCAGCGAAAATACCAATGGCGTCTTGACGGTCAATGGCCACGCCTATAAAGACGAAAACAAGAAATCGCAAAATTCCAACTTCGCCCTGCTTTCAACGACCAATTTCACAAGCCCGTTCAATGAGCCGATCGAATATGCAAAAAGCGTGGCTTCTTTAGCCAATCAGATCAGCGGAGGCAGTGTGATCGTTCAAAGATTGGGTGATCTAAGAAACGGCAGGCGCACTGATGAAAAGAGACTAAAAGAATCAAGTGTCCGGCCGACTCTCAACGCTATTGCAGGCGATCTGTCTTTGTGTATGCCCAAAAGACAGCTCGATAATATCATCGAGACTTTGGACGCGCTTTCTTTGGTTGCTCCGGGCACTAATAATTACGACACGCTTTTATATGGCGTGGAATGCAAGTATTATTCTGCCCGACCCAAAGCGAAGGAATTTGAGCTCGATAATACAGATAATATCTATGCTCTGGGAGATGGAGCAGGATTTACACGCTCTTTGTCGCAAGCGGCCGCATCAGGTTTGATGGTCGCTGAAAAGATTGTTTATGGCGAGATTGCGAATCTTAGTGATCGAAGATGATGAGGGCATTGCTTTACCCTTGGCTAAAGCTTTAAAGAAGTGGGATTTTGAAGTAATCATAACCCATGATTTTAAACATGTTTTAGAGGAGTTTTTAAACTATAAGCCCCATCTAGTGCTCATCGATATTGCTTTGCCTTATTATGACGGTTATATGTGGTGCGAAAAAATACGGAAGAACTCCAATGTTCCGATCATTTTTATATCTTCTAAGTCTGATAATCTGAATCAAGTGATGGCTTTAAACATGGGTGGCGATGATTTTGTGGCCAAGCCTTTTGATATGGAAGTTTTGATCACCAAGATCCAAGCTCTTTTAAGAAGGTCTTATGATTATAAAGTAGAAAACGATTTCCTGACCTTTAAAGATGTGATCTTGGCAAAAGATGAGTCAGCGCTTGCATATAAAGACCAGAAGTTGGAATTGACGAAAAATGAATTGCGGATCCTGACTGTTCTTTTTGAAAATAAAACAGCGGTTACGACCCGGGATCTTCTTATGCAAAAGCTGTGGCAGACCGACGTTTATATCGATGACAATACGCTTTCGGTCAACATGACGCGCCTTCGCCAAAAGCTAGCTCTCATCGGGCTTGAAAACCTCATTATTACCAGAAAGGGCCAGGGGTATAGCTTAAATGAAGATATTTAGATCTTACTTTTTCAAGCGACTCTTTTTATTCATCCCTTTGTTTCTTATCATCGTTATCTTTAATGTCACGCTTTTTTTGTATCGCATTGATCTCGAGATCATTTTTTATGCTTCGATCTTAGCGCTTTGTTTGATCGTGCTTTTCTTTTATTTTGACTATCGCCGATATCGAAGGGACTATATGACGATCAAGACGCTCAATGTCTATTATGACGAACTTCCTAAAACCGGGGATATCATTATCGATGAGTATGAAGAAAAGATCATTTCTTTAAAAGAAGAGCTCAAGAAAGTTACGGCGCTAAAAGATAAAGAGGCCAAGGAGCTCAGCGAGTATTACGACCTTTGGGTCCATCAGATCAAGACGCCGATCGCCGCAATGCGCCTTATCTTAGATGATAAAAAAGATCTAGATCTTGAGATCGAGCTATTAAGGATCGAGGAATATGTCAACATGGTCCTAAATTACACGCGCCTTAAAGGTTCGGACTATGTGATCAAAAAAGTCAATATCAAAGATATCGTTGGTGATGTCTTGAAGGAGTTAGCACCCTTTTTCATTCGCAAAAAACTAAGTCTTATCTATGAACCACAAGATTTGATCATTACAAGCGATAAGAAGTGGCTGCACTTTGTTATAGCGCAGATTTTATCAAATGCCCTTAAATATACCAAAAAAGGGCACATTAAGATCGAAGTTGACAGACAATGCCTAATCATTGAAGATACGGGTCAAGGCATTGCCAAAGAAGATCTGCCACGCGTATTTGATAAGGCCTTCAGCGGTCAAGCCGGCCGCAAAGATCAAAGGGCCAGCGGGATCGGATTATATCTTTCAAGGGCGATCCTTGACACCCTTAACCACTCGATCACGATTAGTTCTAAGCTTGAGCATGGCACTAGAGTCAAGATCGATTTTAAGGAAAAGGAAAGGCTTTTCGAGTAATCTTACAAGAATGTAAGAAAAGGATCGCAACTGTAATCTAAATGAATATGACCGGAATTTTAAAACTTCTAAGATATAGACGGAGGTAGTCTAGTATGAAATTGTTAGAAGTTAGAAATTTAAAGAAAGTATACGCCAGCCGTTTTTCTAAAACTTTGACTAAAGCTTTAAACGGCATCGATTTAGAAGTATCATCGGGCGAATTTGTCGCCATCATGGGTGAATCGGGTTCGGGCAAGACCACGCTTTTGAACATTCTTTCCGGTATCGATAAAATGACCAGCGGGGAGATCTATTTGAATGGCGAGAATATCGCTTTGATCAAAGAGCGGGATATGGCTAAGTTCCGCCGGGAAAAGATCGGTTTTGTCTTTCAGGACTTCAATCTTTTAAATTCTTTTACAAATAAGGACAACATCCTTTTGCCATTAGTATTAAATAAGGTCAAACCCTCGCAAATGGATATGATTTTAAGACCGGTCGTAACAAAACTGGGCATTGAGAATTTGCTTAATAAATATCCCTTTGAGCTTTCAGGCGGCCAGAAACAAAGGATCGCCATTGCCCGTGCTTTAATTACCGATCCCGATCTTATTTTGGCCGACGAACCGACAGGAGCGCTCGATTCTAAAAATTCTGACGAGCTTTTAGAATTGTTTGAAAAGATCAATCATGACAAAGAGACGATCTTAATGGTCACACATTCTACCAAGGCGGCTTCGCATGCCTCGCGTGTGGTCTTCATTAAAGACGGCGTTTTGTTCCATGAGATCTATAAGGGTGATAAGACCAATGAAGAGATGTTTGTCAGCATTGCCGACACCTTGACCCTTTTGTCCAGGGAGGATTAAGTTATGCGTCTATATCTTCACATGGCTTATGACAGCATTAAGAAGAATGCCGAGATCTATCTTCCATTTATCCTTTCCAGCGGCTTGATCGTCGCAATACTTTATATCGTTAGCTCTTTAAGCAACAACCCGTCGCTTTTAAACAGCCTTGCCGGCTCATATGTCACCGCTTTTTTAACGATCGGGCAGTTTGTCATCTTGTTATTTGCGATCATCTTCCTATTCTATACGAATGGTTTTGCGATCAAAAACCGCCATGAAGAATTAGGACTTTACAATGTCTTGGGCTTAGAAAAGAAACATATTGTCTTCATTGTCTTTTTTGAGAATCTTTTTTGTCTAATCTTATCGCTTATCATCGGCTTTTTCTTTGGCATCCTTTTAGACAAACTGTCATTTTTGGTTTTATCTAGAATGATGGGAATAGAGACGAGTTTAGGGTTTTACTTTTCTTTAAATACTTTAACATTCGTCCTTGCTTCTTTTGGAATCATCTATCTCTTCTTATTTGTATATAACACATTTTTGATCTATCGCCTCAATTCGCTGGAACTCTTAAAAGAGAGCCAAAAAGGTGAAAAGGAGCCTAGGGCTAAATGGGTCTTGGCGCTCTTGGGTCTTTTGAGCCTTGGCCTTGGCTATTATTTGGCCCTTGATGTTCAAAATGCCGTTGAAGCTTTAGTAGTCTTTTTTCCGGCGGTGTTTGCCGTCATCATCGGTACCTACCTGGTCTTTATCGCCCTTGTGATCGCAATTTTAAAAATCCTTAAGAAAAACCGCAATTTTTATTATAAGACCAATCATTTCATCACACTTTCCAATATGATGTACCGCATGAAGAAAAATGCAGTCGGCCTAGCCAGCATCTGTATTCTTTCAACGATGATCCTGGTCATGGCTTCAAGTACGACTTCCCTATGGTTTTCTTTAAACGAGAGTATGAATCAGATCTATCCTACAATGTATGAGATCGACAGCAATTATAGTAGCCAAAAGCTAGATCAAGCTTTTAGTGACTTCGTCGATGAGACAGGGTTAGAACTGGGCCTAAACTATGGTTACGCCCATTATTATGTCAGTGCGCTTATCGAAGATGGGGTCGTAAACATGGAAAACGCCACAATGTTTGACCGCATAAACGATCAAAGGATCATCAACTTTCTTAAAGTCAGTGAATTCAACAAGCTCGCCGGTACCGATTATAAGCTATTAGAAAACGAGATCCATGCGGTCGATCTAAACCACAATATCAACACTTCGACTTTGACGTTTAAAGATCATACTTACGCGATCAAAAGCACGACCTTTGATCGTCCTAAAAATCTGCCCTTTACTTCCAATGTCAACACCAACATAATCTATATTGTCTTAAATGATGAGGCATTTGATGTGCTGATGACAGACTTAGGTCATATGGATGATGTTGTCTACAGCATTTGTTTCGATGCGCAAAACATTGAAGACGACAAAGCTTTTACTCAGGATCTGATGGACTATTTATACGGTCACACTCTCTCAGAAAACAGCATTTATTTTGATGTTGTCTCTAAAACTAGTACCAGCGAGAGCCTAAAGTGGTTATATTCCGGTTTCTTATTCTTAGGCACTTTGCTGGGGGCGGTATTTCTGATCGCTATCGTTCTCATTGTCTACTATAAACAGATCACCGAGGGCTTAGAAGATGCCAAGCGTTTTAAGATCATGGAAAAAGTCGGGCTCACCAAAAAGGAAATTAAAAAGACCATCAATTTTCAGATTCTATTAGTGTTTTTCCTGCCGCTTGTCGTCTCGATCGTTCATCTTTTGGCGGCCTATCATATCATAGAACTAATACTTGATGCCCTCGTGTCATCATCGATCGTCTTTGAATACACCTTCTTTATTTCGATCGCTGTCTTTATTGTCATTTATATCTTTATTTACTTCATGACCTCCAAGGTCTACTATCGCTTAGTTACCAGATAGCTTCTAAAAGGAGCTATCTTTTTTTATTGTTTAGTCCGTTTTTTCTAATCTTGGGGACAGTATGCAAATCGCTAGTAATTGCATATTATGTTAAAATCCCATTTTCGACAGTTATAAAAGAGAAAAATGAGCGCAAAGCCTTTGATATAGGGCTAAACGCTCATTTTTGTATGGATGAAAATGTTGTATGGGATTCTTACTTCATTATTTTTTCTGATGTT